>JAUNSU010000086.1 GCA_030539035.1 Planctomycetia bacterium | reverse complement strand
AAAAATAGGAAAAAGACCAAAAAAAGAAAAAGAATTTTGATTCTATTTTCCATTTTTGTTGATTTTGAGATCAAACAGACCAAAAATATCCTCCTGGCTCAGTCCCATCGAGTAATTCAGCCCCTTCGCTCCAGAAAGAATCGATTCAGACAATTCCCTTTTCTCCTGTAAGATCCGATCAATTTTCTCTTCAATCGTCCCTACACAGACAAATCGGGAAACGGTAACCGGTCCAGACGCCCCGATCCGATGAGCGCGATTGATCGCCTGATCCTCAATCGCAGGATTCCACCATCGATCAAAAAGAAAGACATAGCCCGCAAATTGAAGATTTAATCCGACACTTCCCGCCCCATAGCTCATCAGAATCACATGGCAATTTTCATCCTCTTTAAACTTTTTCAGAACCCCGTCCCGATCTTTGGAAGGGATCCGACCGTGATACTCCACCGGATGAAAATCCTTGAGAAGGGCTTTAAGACGGACAAGCGTTTCGACCCATTGACTGAAAATAATCGCTTTGCGTCCGCTTTGAGAAACCTCTTCGAGATCGGCCGTTAAACGTTCCACTTTGGCGCTTTCCCCGGATACGGGATCAAAATTACAGATCTGTTTAAGTCGAAGGATCAGTTCGAACGCGTGATGCAGGGTAAGCGAATCGCCCATCTCATTGAGCCGGATCTCCCCCTCTTCTTTCGCCATTCGATAGGTTTCCCACTGTTCTCCCTGCAATTCGATATGAGCGTCCCGCATTAATTTCGGGGGAAGATCGGTTAAAACCTTGTCTTTTGTCCGGCGCAGGATATGATCGCCCACCAGAGATCGAATCCGGGAAGGTTTCAATCCGGATGTAAGATAGCCGGGCGAGAGAAATTCAAAGATCCCGACCAGATCGTCCGAAGAATTTTCGATCGGAGTCCCGGTGAGAGCCCAATTTCTCTTTCTGGGAATCGAACAGGCCGCTTCAGAAGTCGCTCCTGTCCGATTTTTGATCCTTTGAGATTCATCCAAAACGACCAGATCGAACCGGATCGGTTTCTGCTCCTGGGGAAGATCGAAGAATTCGCGATCCCGATGGAGAAGTTCGTAATTCGCGATTCGGACAGGGACATTCCGGAGCTGCCAAAGCCATTTTCGACGTTCACTTTTTCCTTCGATCACCTGAACCGGGATCTCGGGCGCCCAAAGTTCGAATTCCCTTTTCCAGTTGGTGACCAGCGGCTTTGGACAGACAAGAAGAACTTGCCGGCATTCCCCGGATCGGAGCAGAAGTCGGATCGTTGTGATCGCCTGCATGGTCTTTCCCAGGCCCATCTCATCGGCAAGAATGGCAAAATGCGCACTGTAAAGAAAGGCGATTCCCTGTTTTTGATATCCAAAGGGAGCAAAGGGCATCTCCAGAGAATTTCTTCCGAGAAGAAGTTCCAACGGGGGCTGCAAAATATAATTCAGACGGTCTTCCACCTTAATAATATCGGAAGGGACTCGAATTCTGGTAAGATCTTCGGACAGATCGACGAGGTCCCCTGCCCCGTTCACTCCATAGATTCCGTCTTTGTTTTCCAGCCGTTCGCCGGAATCACCGGACAGGGATCGGGAAGGATCAGAGCCGGAATTCGCGGACGGATCCTTTTCTGCCGCCGATTCCGAATTCGAAAAAGGATCGAGCGAATTGCATTCACGTAATCCGGCGAGAGATCCGGTTTCTCCAGCCGGCGAGACGGGATCTTTTTTCGGGATCGGGATCACGGATTCCGGCTGAAAGAAGAAAAAACTTCGAACACTTGGTTTTTCCACTCCCTGATCCGGAGGAATATTAAAGACCTTGATCGGAATATTTCGGTCGAAGCGGAGAGAATGGACCTGAAAAGGAACAGTCAACGCGGAGGGATCGGAAGGATAATTTTGTTCGTTCATGATTTACCGCAGCTTATTTTCCCGATCGATCGCGGCGAGGCGGATCTGTTCAATTTTACGATAAAGATCGAGTGATTCCGGATCCTGAGGAGCACGCTCGACCATTTGAGCGGCAACAGTCAAAGCGGACGAAATATCGCCTTTTTCGAGCCAAACATTGGACAGAAGGCGATAATACTCTTTTTTATCGGGCGAAAGCTTAATGGCAAGCTGCAGATTTTCCGCGGCGTCCTGATGCCGTTTAAGGTGATAATAGGCTTCCGCTTTTCCGTAAAGGACTTCAGGCGGTTCCGTATTAACAGGATAAAGGCGTCCGAGGTGCTGCCAGGTTGCAAGAGCCCGATCAAATGATCCGATCGAATTTTGAAGATGGGCAAGCTGCCAAAGAATATCCCGATTATCAGGCGAAAGATAGAGTCCTCTTTGATAATCGGCGAGAGCTTCTTCCTTCTTTCCCAGCTGCCAGCAGGCATTTGCGCGGACGATCCATCCTTCAAATTTTTTGGGATCAAGATAGATCATGCGTTCCCCGCAGAGGAAAGCCTCTTCCGGACGATGGAGCAGGAGCAGTTTTTCCCCCAGCGTTTGATTCAGGATCAGTTCATTGTCCTGAGATCCTTTCTTTTTGATCGCGGCCTGAAGGACATCCAGAGCTTCCTGTTCTTTTCCTCCTTGCCAAAGGGTCTCCGCGTAATAGCGCTGCGCTTCGATATCCGTTTTATTGAGATCAACCGCTTCTTTGAGTTTCTTTTCGGCGAGATCGAGATCCCCATGTTCGTAAGCGGTAATTCCTTCACGACTCAGGATCAATCCCTGGGAGGCCTTGTTGGTCATCCGATAAAAAGGGATCGATCGGCAGCCCATTGAACAGCAAAAAACCGAAATAAACAAGAATACAATGGTTCTGTAAACCGCTGTATTTCTATTCAGTCTGTTTATTTTATCTGCTTTCATCGATCTGCGATCTTTTTCTGAATTTTTCCGCTGAAGAACAACAATAAACAGGGATATTATCGTTTTTTTCCTCGTTTGACCAGATCATTTTTTCCATTTTAAAAACATTTTTCGATTATTGAGCGTTTGAACGGTTCTTATTTCACAAAGACCCGACTTGCCGAAAAAGATTGGAATCAGAAAGATCACCAGATAATGATCAGGGATCCGAGGACGATCAGAGCCCCTCCGGCAAGAACTTTGGGATCGGCCGGTTCCCGCAGGATCAGAATCGCCAGAATAATCGCAAAAGCAACGCTCAATTTATCGACAGCGGAAACTTTCGATGCATCGCCGAGCTGAAGTGCCCGAAAATAGAATATCCAGGAAAGTCCGGTCGCAAAACCGGAAAGGATCAGAAAGGTCCAGTTTTTCATGGAAAGAGCGGGGATCTGTCCAACAGCTCCGTTCCAAAAGACGATTCCCCAAACGAAGATAATGATCACAACGCATCGAATGGCTGTTGCGAGATTGGAGTCGATTCCCTGGATTCCCACCTTGGCCAAAATGGCGGTAAGAGCTGCAAATAAAGCGGATAAAACGGCGAATAATTTCCACATAAAATCGATCCGATATTAAAAGGGCGGGGCAACCGTTTGATGCGAAGACGGAGTCGAAGGGGAGGCGGGCCAATAGACGGAATTGCCGGTTCCATCCTGATTGGATGAAAAAGGAACAAAACCTGTCGATCCGCTCGACGATGATCCCGAACTTCCCTGCTGATTGGGAAGTTGACTCATGAATTCGATCTGTAAATTCGGCGTTCCTCCATTGGAATTGACATTGACGCGCACACCGGGAATATCCTGGGCGATATCCTTTACAAGATTATCCAGCGACTTCGTATCGGATCCTGTAAACGCGGGGTTGGGCGTACTGCCGGACGCGGCGGGCGCAGTTGCCGGAGCAGACGAGCCGAACAGTCCATGAAAGAAAGACGAGGTCTTGCTCTCCTGCTTTTTGGCAGAACTTTTTTGCGGCGAACCGGACGAAGACGCAACCGTATTCGATCCGGAATCCTCCGCAGAAACATACTGATCTTTCGCGGATGGAGAAATCACACGATCCAAAAGTTTCTTTTTCAAATCGGCAACGTCTTCTTCCAATGATTCCGTATCTGTTTTCAATCCGGATTCTTCGGCCGTCGTTTTAAAGTCGTCCAGTCCCCGTTTTAAAAAGGCATGCCGCACATCTTCAGGCATAATGCTGTCAAGCGCGCAGACCGCCCGAACCAGATAAGGACCGCTTTGCGAATCGACAACCGCCTGCCGGCTCGAATCGGATAAGGTAACCGCAAAATACGTGATCAGAAGACAAATGATCGCCCCTTTCAGAAATCCGAACAGAGCTCCCATTTGGCGATCGAATTCTTTCAGCTGGGACAGGCTCACAAATCGCTGGAAGATCTTGGCAACGATCCGAATGGCGACGCCGGTTCCGATGAACATTACAAGCATCGCGACCGGTTTGCTCCATGTATCGTTTTTCCCGATGTAAGGTTCAACTATCGTATAATAGTTCGAGGCGGCAAACCAACCGGCGATCAGCGACAAAATCGCCGCCGCCTGTGAGATCACACCGCGCAATCCGCCCCATAGGGTCATTACGACAAGGACCAAAAGGACAACGATATCAAAGGGATCCAAAATTTCCATAATAGACTCTCCTGTCTCCGGAGAACTGTACGTTTGTTTTTATTGTTCCGCGCCGGAACTGTAAAAAAGGAAGGATCAGCTTTTCGCGTTTTTTGCTCCTGGAAGACGTGTTCCGCATACCACAAAAAAATCCTGGGAAAGATGATTTTCCGTAATGATTCCGAGCTCGATCGCCTTTCTTCCAATTTCCAGAAGATACCGCCGCAGCCGGGGATCTTTCGGCGCTTCTTCCAGCGCGTTGAGAGCTTTTCGGTAAGCACACCGGACATTTTTGATGCCCGATATTTTTTCCTTTTTGCGCAAGGATCGCTGATCTTTTTTCTCCTGGATCCGAAATTTTACCATGGCGCGGTAATGGATCAGGCGGAACACCGCATAAATCGCGGCAAAAAGAAAAAGGCACAAACCTCCTGCCGTCAATAATATCATGATCGCGTCCATAAAAAATCCTCCCTGATTTTTTATTATTGGAATCACAAATCCAACACATCGCGTCAAGGGAATAAACACAATACCGGTTCGTCCTTTCGACATTGGAAAGTACGAACCGGAAAGTAAGGTTTCCCTGATCCGACGAGGATCATTTTTCCGAACTCATCGAAAAACCTTTAAAGAACCATCCGTTGGATTCGACTCGTCCCCAATATCCGCTGGGACCGAGCTTTTCTTTAAACTCATCGAAAGGCGGAAGGGTTTTTCCATCGAACATGGGTTCCGCATTTTTACTCTGCTTCGGCGTTAAAGCGCGCAGACAGCGGGCAAATACCGTATTGCTTCCGGTTAATTTCCCCTGCCGGCAAAGATTGTAGTTCAATTCGAATCCTTCCTGATTCAGAACATATCCCTGGAGGAAACGTCCGGTCTGTTCCGTTTCTTTGTCAACGATGGCAAGTACCTTGTTGTATAAGGGCGCTGCGCCGATCGATTTCATATTTCCTGCGGCGGTTTCCGAGATCACGAATCGCAGATATTCCGCGTTGTTCCCCGCGAAGAGATATCCGGAAGAGACGCAAAACGCGGTTTTACGAGATCCTTCGGCGGGTTTACGGGCAGGAAGATCCGGAGGAAGGACACCTCCCCGCCGGGCACGCAATCGGCTCGAAGAGGGACGGGCCTGATTCGGATCCTTCTGCTGCGGAACATAATTCCAAATCACATCATTGTTGAATTCTTCTTTAATAAAATCGGGATCGGCATCGAACATTCGATGCAAAATAGCGGCAACTTTCGCTTCACTTCCCGGTTTGATCGGAATGGAAGCAACATATCGGGTCGATTTTTCATCAACCGGTTTGTTGTAATTTGTCATCACCGCAATATTGTTTTCCAAAAGGGCAAACAAATCGTTTCTCAAATTCACCTGAAGCCCGTTTTCGTCCTTTTCCAGGGAAAGCAGGACATCATTCCAAGTTCCATTCTCACCCAGAAATTCATCGAACAGGGGTCCGAAATTATCAAAGGCGGTAAGGACATCCGCATAAAGGAAGGTTGTACGCGCCGCATCGATATTCATCCAGGGGGGGACAATAAATCCTTTCACGTTTTGGAACGAAAGCATCTTCAGGGACAAAGTCGGCGCTTCGGGAATATAAGCCATTACGCGCCATACACTTTCATATCCTTCGGAAGCGAGATCCAAAATTCCGCCGACTCCCTTGATCCCGTCAAATCCCTGCTTTGCAAGAATACTGTAAGGGGAGGGCTTGCTCCGTTCCTGTTCCGTAAGCACTGAAAGAGAGCGAACCGCTTCACCGGCTTCAAGAGGATTGACGAAGAATTTGACATGAGGCGAATTTTCCAGCGCACGATCCGAGGAACATCGCTTGATGATCATCTGATAGGCATCCGTTTGAGAAAGCGATTTCTGCTGACTTTGTCCGCCAAGGCGCTCAAGCAGAACTTCCATAAGATATTTCTGATCCGCAACGAGTAAAAGACTCGGGAGCTGAACATAATAGATCGTCCGAACGGTCGGGTAATTTTCGTCGGGCGGTAAAACGAGAACCGTCGACTCCAGCAGCTGATTTCCGATCGCAAGCATTTCTTTTTTCGCTTCGCCGTTGCGCGTTGCTGTCGTGTCCCGAATAATCGCGCTCATGAACGCGTTCACTTCGTTCTTTTTATCGGTAATATCCATGATCAGGGTGTATCCCGGTTTTTTGCCCGGATAGGCAATAAGAGCAAATCCGACTTCTCCGGACGGAAGCTGCAATACGTCCCTTACGGTCATTCCGAATCGCGTTGTCCAGGTTTTCTCGACATGAGTCTGTAAAGATTTCCGGAACGCCTCAAAGCTCGGACGCTGAAGCTCTTGATAAAGCGTTGTTTTTTCCAATTGCGCCTGAAATACTTTCGTATTTGAAATCGCAACATATCCCTGGGTCGTATCCGGAAATATCAAATCTGTCGATATTTGAGCATTAGCACCGGCTGAAAAGCCGATTATTGTTAACAAAGAAAACAATCCCTTCATCAGTGTTCTCATACTTTTTCCCCATCCAACTTAAATGTACTTGATCCCTGCACCGGTCGATCGGTTTTGAAAAATCCCTTTTTCGTTTGGAAAGATCGGAACAGGCCCCTTCTTGCTGTTTTTAACTGGTTGTCTCTCTCTATTTTATTCCGATTCGAAGCACTGAACAAACAGAAACGCCCCGATTCGTCTTAAGCACTATTTTACAAAATATCCCTTTTTTACGCAATATCATATAAAAACGATTTAATCACTGAAATCCGTTCAGTTCTTCTTTCAGGAATTATCGGCATTTCTTCGCTCTTTCCGCAATTTTAAAATATTTAGTCAGAAACAGAAATAAATATTTTAATTTAGATAATTTACATGATTTACAAAACATAAATGATTCCTAATATTGTAAATAGAAGCCGCTAATTAAAGAAAATTATCGACAAAAAGATAAAGATAGGTATTTTGTACATTTTACATATTGCTCGCATTATAGACTATATTTGCATAATGCATAATATAGTCAATATTTTTATCTTCTTCAAATTTCTTGAAAAACTTTTCTTTTTTTGAAAAAAGAAGATTCTCCCTTTTGAAAACGAAAAAAAATGAGATAATTGCAAGCGGAATAGGATTCTGCCTGAATTTCTGCAATAATCAGTAAAAAGAAATAATGAAATGAATAAAAACATGCCCTGTCCCGACTCGGAATTAACTCCTTACGATTACGAACTGCCGATTGAGTGCATCGCCCAGGAGCCGCTGCCGGATCGGACCGCTGCCCGTTTAATGATCCTGGACCGCAAATCCGGTTCGATCCAGCATAAACATATCAGGGACTTTCCCGATTATCTTACCCCGAATGATCTGATGATCATCAATGATACTCGCGTGATTCCGGCCCGTCTGATCGGTTTCCGATCGAAAACCGGCGGACATTGGGAAGGACTTTTTCTCCGTTTCTACGGCAAGGATCTTTGGGAACTCATGTCAAAAACACGGGGAAAACTGCAAAATGGAGAACGAATCTCTCTGATCGATCCTTCCGGAAACAAGGGCGAAGAGCTGGAAATTGCAGGACGAACGGAAAATCAAACCATACTGGTCAAGCCGATCAGTACGGCGGATCCGCTGGATCTTTTGGATCGGTTGGGAAGGGTCCCCATTCCTCCTTATATTCGATCGGGAATCATGAATCCTTCCGACAAGGAAAATTATCAAACGGTCTATGCAGCGGAGCCCGGCGCCGTTGCCGCGCCAACAGCGGGCCTGCACTTTACAAAACCTCTTTTGGAAAAGATCCGGCAAAAGGGGACCCGAATCGCATCGATTACACTTCATGTCGGGGCGGGGACTTTCCGTCCGATCACGGCCAACCGCCTTGAAGATCATCAAATGCACGCGGAATACGCGCACATTACGGCCGATGTCGTTCGGCAAATTGAGGAAACCAAAAACAGGGGAGGGCGGATCGTTGCGATCGGAACCACTTCGGTCCGCGCTCTGGAATCGGCAAGTAATCTGATGCCGGACGGATCAATCGACTCCACAGGGAATAATGAATTTCAAATTCAGGCCTTTACCGGAGAAACCAATCTGTTTATCCGGCCTCCTTACCGTTTCAAAACGACCGATGCAATGCTCACCAACTTTCATCTCCCAAAATCGACTCTTTTGATTCTGGTTCGAACCTTCGGCGGTGATGATCTCCTGAAGCGGGCCTATCAGGAAGCGATTCAGGAAAAATACAGGTTTTACAGCTATGGAGACGCAATGTTAATCCTATGAAAAAATATCTGCTTCAAATAGTTCTGTTTTTTATCGTTTTTTCCGGAGTTTTTTTCTTTTTTCATGGAAACCGGAAAAAAGATCTTTCCGACTCCGATCAGTCGGCTCCGTCTTTCGCCGCTCTTTCCGTTCAGGGAAAAACGATGGGGACGGTCTGGAGCGCCCGAGTTTTTTCCGGCGATCTTTCCTGGAATGAAGATCGGATCCGCAAAATCATCCAGGACACCTTGGACCATGTTGATCGTTTAATGTCCACTTACAAGGAAGATTCGGAACTTTCCCGATTCAATCAATGGAAATCAACGGAGTGGTTTCCCGTTTCTCCGGAAATGCTTTTTGTTCTGGATCGGGCGCTGGAGATCTCCAAAAAGAGTGAAGGCGCCTTCGATATTACAGTGGGACCTGTCGTCAATTTATGGAAGTTCGGACCCGACAAACAGCCGCTTGCCGAGATCCCTTCCGAAGAAACGATTCAGGCAATTTTGCGAAAAGTCGGATATCAAAAGTTGGAAATTCGAAGAGAAGATCCGCCCGCGGTTCGAAAAACCGAACCGGACCTCTATGTCGATCTTTCCGCGATTGCCAAAGGATATGCGGTTGATCAGGCAACGGAAGCCTTGAAAAAGGAAAAGATTACCGATTTTATGGTCGAAGTCGGAGGAGAAATCCGCTGTGCAGGCCAGAAGTCTCTTTCCCCTCCGCAAAAAGGACGATCCCCCTGGATTCTTGGAATTGAAGAACCCCGAATCGCCGGATCGGACAGGGACGTTGTTCTTTATCGGACCCTTCCTCTTTCTGATCGATCACTCGCAACGAGCGGTGATTATCGAAATTATCGAAAAATTGGCAAGAATCGATTTTCCCATCTGATTGATCCCAGAACAGGACGCCCAGTCGAATTTCTTTCCGAAAACGAAAAGGAAGGGGACAAAAAGCGGTTGGGATCCGTCTCCGTCGTACTGGATTCCTGTACAGATGCCGATGCTTGGGCAACCGCGTTTTTCGTACTTGGTCCGGAAAGAGGGGTGGAAATCGCCGACAAATACGGGATTCCAGTCCTGTTTCTTCGCCGGATCGGAGGATCGGAGGCCCAAAAGATAGAATCGATTCCATCGAAAAATTTCTCTTACTGATCTTTTTCCATTTTCAAGATTAGTCAAATTGCAAATAAAAAGGTCATTTAGAACAAAAAAAGGTTTCTTCAGCAGTTTGAGAACTTTTCTTGACCATCCGGGGATTGAAAGTCCCCCTTTTTCATGGTAAAATGGGGGGATAATATTAGAGAGTTGTTGAATTGATCTGCAGACAACTCCCTCTGCTTCCCAACAATGGGAATGCACCGGCCTTTTCCGGCCAGCGCAGCCGAAAACCCACTCAAATACAGATCCGCCGCCAACATTAATTGATCATTGGTCCCAATGGATCAAATCAATCAAAAATTTATTATATATCCTAAGGAGCAAATCGATGATGATTGAGTTCGAACGGAACAGCCAATGTTGTTGTTTGTCGAAAGATTTTTTGGAAGAAATGGAAAAAGATATTGAGATTCAAAACCGGCGAAGTTTTTGTAAAACAGCGCTTGCCGCAGGAGCAGGGGCCGCCGCTTTGGCCGTTCCGGTTTACGGCGGAGCCCGAATGGCTCTTTATCCATTGGAACAAACAGGATTGGCCGGAAAAGAATACTCGCTCACTTCGCTCGATAATCTGGACGAAACGCCCCGTCTTTATTCGATCGTTGATACGGTCAACGATGCCTGGGTATCCGCTCCCGATCAGGTTATCGGCAATGTTTTCATCCGCAAAACCAAAAAAGAAGACGGAACCTGGGATGTTGCCGCTTTTCAGTCGGTTTGTCCGCACGCAGGCTGCCGGATCAAGGTGGATCAGCAAAAGAATCCCAAAACCGGGAAGATAGAAACCCTGTTTTTTTGCCCTTGCCATGGGGATATGTTTACGCTTGATGGTAAACGAGTTGATCCGTCCAACAGCAAAAGCGCCCGGGACATGGATACGCTGGAAGCTCATATTGACGGATCCGGCAAGGTCGTCGTGAAATTTCAAAATTTCCGGCTCGGTGATTCTTCGAAAGTACCCGTCTGAAAATTCCATAAACAGCATAAGAAACATATATATATTATTGATATATTACAGTAAGGAAAAACCATGAAATTATTTAACTGGCTTGATGAACGGACCGGCCTGGTTTCTTGTTTTGAGAAGATCGCCGAGTGGACGGTTCCCGCGAGTTTCTGTTTTTGCCGTTTCCTTCCGGTTGCAATCGTATTTGCATTTCTCCTTCAGGGAATTACCGGATTGTTCCTTTGGGCGTTTTATGCGCCCAGTGCGCAAACGGCCTGGGAAAGCGTATTCTATATTCAGTACCACCTTCCCTACGGTTGGCTTGTTCGCGGGATCCATCATTTTTCCGCACAGCTTTTGGTTGGTTCTCTCGGGATCTATGTTCTTCTGATGATCCTTCACGGATCCTATCGCCGCCCTCGGGAATTTGTCTATTGGTCGGCCGTAGTGATGTTCCTTTTCTCACTTGCGAGCTGCCTTACGGGAGATCTTTTGAACTGGTCTCTTTCCGGATATTTTGCGACGATCGCGCGGGTTTCTTTCCTTCAGGTTCTTCCGATCATCGGCGTTCCTCTTTATCAACTGGTCGCCGGCGGTCCTGATCCCCAGTTCGGAACATTGACCTTAACGCGTTTTACCGTATTGCATATTGCGGTTTTCGGCGGCGGATTTCTCCTTGTAATGCTCTTCTGGAAATGGTCGGATATCCGTTCCCGGGGACTGATGCCGTTCAAAGGATCCGCACATCATTGCGCGCTGGCCTGCGGAACAAAGGAAAAGAGAACCTTCTGGGGTTGGGAAGCGATCTTTTGCGCGTTTACCTGTGTGATCTTTTTCGCCGCAGTTCTGGTTTTTGTTTTCCATCAATCGCTCATCTTCGGACAGATCGACAATCGCGAACCGACTCTTCCCGCGGAAGCCTATCTTGGCGCCGAATTGACCTCCCCGGCCGATCCCGGCGGGTCTTATGATGCCGCACGTCCGGAATGGTCGTTCCGCGCGCTGTATTATATGTCGAAGCTCCCGATCTTTTCCGTGATCGGAATGGTCTTCGCCATTTTTGTCGTTCCAACCTGTCTGGGAATCTGGTTCTTTGCACTCCCGATCCTTGCAAGGATCAAATATGCGCACGCGTTGATCGTGCTTATTACGCTGGGACTGTTTGTCGTCTTTTGCCGCTTTACCTATCTGTCGTATTACGACGATTACTCAAGTCCCGAACATTCGAAAACGTTCCTTTCCGGAAAAGCAGAAGCCGATCATCTCAAACAGCGTGCTGTGGAATTGGCCTTCGCGCCGGAAGGAATTTCCAAAGACGGAGCCCTTTCCCTTTTGAAAAACGACTCGTTCATCCAGGGCCCCAAATTGTTCCAGCAGCACTGCCTCAGCTGCCATAATTTCATGCCGATGCCCGGACAGCAAAATGATTCCGATTTCAAACCGATGCTCTGTCCTGAACCGTCTGCTCCGAATCTTTACGGCGCAACAACTTCGTTCTGGATGAAGGGTTTTCATGATAAAGATCGCCTGATTTCCGATCATTACTTCGGAAAAACGACGAATTTTGCGAAAAAAGGCTCCATGGTGGGTTTTGTAACCGGACGAGTCCAGGGAGGAGCTTATACGAAAGACGGATCCTTCATTTTGAACGAAAGCGGATTGATCTATCCTTTGATCGGATCTGATGCAAGTCTTTCATTTGATATTCTGGAATCCTGCTTGACCGAGCTTGCCGGCAATCCGAAAACGAAAGGATCCGTTGAGAAGGGAGAATATGTTCCCAAGCTGAAGGAAATGGTTGCCGCGAAATTTGCAGATCAAAAATTCCTTGACGGAATCAAATGCAAGGTTCCTCAAATCGTACTGGAAGAGCTGAAAAAAGTCCTGGACGATGTTCTTGCCGATCCGGAATATATCGCGCTTCTCAAAGATTCGGATAATATTGCCCTGATCGTCGAAGATAAGGATCCCGCCGCATTTTTGGAAGAAACCTTCCTCGCCAAACTTTGCGGAAACGGTGAACCGATCGCGAAGAAAGATCAGAAGTACATCGATCGTCTTCGAACGGCCATTGTCGCCTCCTGTAATGAAGTCGCCAACATTCTCTATTCAGAATCCCAGCTGGACAAACCGCGTCCGCTCATCGAAGGGCGATATGCAGGACTCCGCAAAAACGCGATTCCCGATATGGCTTGGCTTACCTGTACGGAATGCCATGCGTTCTACGGAACGGAAAAAGATCTCGCCTGTGATCTTCGAGGATATATGTCTAAAAGCTGGATCGCCGGAATCATCTCCGATCCGTCCCATAAAACATATTACGGCAAGAAAAACGACCGGATGCCCGCCTATCGGCCCGCCGAAGGGGATCCTTTGCTCAGCGAAAATGAGATCAGACTTCTTGCCGAATGGATGCACGCCGATTGGTATCGCGCGATGGATATCGAAAACAAAGAGCGGCTTGGCAATAATGCCGATCTTCTTCCCAATATCTTTAAAAAAGAAAAGAAGGAAGAATTTTAGATTTTTCAGATCCCCTTTCTGTCCGTGCGCCGTCGAGTTTTTTCGTTCGGCGCCGGATCGGATCCCGTTAAAATTTTTCTTCATTTCCGCTTTATCCAGGGATGGACTTGAACAGACAGGGATGTCTGTTTTTTTTCCGCTTTCTCTTTTTGATCGTTTGTTGCCGAATCGGCGGGCGATCTTGTTTTCTTTTTGAACAAACCTGTTCTTTGTATCGCAGAAACGTTTTTTCAAACCGTTGGCAGCCGTTGATCTTTTATTCGAGAAATACAGAGGGAATATCAATGAATAAAATTTGTGTTGGCTTCTTGATTTTGTGTTGGTCCCTGCTTTCCCCTGATCTTTTCGCGATGGACGCCCCGTCCGGCCTGATGGTCGATCTGATCGAACGAACGGATCAGGTCTGGATGGACGGCTATCCGGCCAATATCTCTTTGGAAGAGATCCCGAGCGCGGTAGAACGGATCCAGTATCCGGCTATTCTTTCGGAAAAGCCTTCCTTTTCCTGGATCGTAAATGATCAGAAAAACAGTGTTCTTCAATCCGCGTATCAGATCCAGACCGCATCGAAAAAGAATTTGCTCTCCGATTCCAATACAATAAAACCGGATCTTTGGGACTCCGGAAAAGTTCAAAGCGGAGAATCCTCTTCCAGAATCTATGAAGGAAAAAAATTGAGTCCGAATTCGGTCTGCTTCTGGAGAGTCCGAACTTGGAACAATTTTGGCGAATGCTCTCCCTGGTCTTCGATCAAATCGTTCAAGATGGGATCAAAGCTGCTCCCCTATGCGGTAAGCCGATATCCGAGCGTCAAAACGGAGGATCGGCCTGTTCATCAAAAAAAACTCTCTCCGAAGGTCTCCTTTTATGATTTTGGAAAAGCGGCTTTTGGACGAATGAAGATCCGTATTTCCTTGAATGGGGAAAAGGGAAAAGCAATCGTCCGATTGGGAGAACGGATCAAAGAGGAAGATATCGATTCCAAACCGGCCGGTTCCACGCGATACGCCGAATACACTCTTTCGCTTTTGCCCGGAACACAAACCTATTTTATTAAAACCCGCGTTGATAAAAGAAATACATCCGGAGCCGCCTTTTTGGTTCCCGACTACCTTGGGGAAATGATGCCTTTTCGATACGCAACGGTCGAAGTCGACGATCCGAAAACGACTGTTGCAGAATCGGCGGAAAGGGAATCCGCCTGGTATCCTTATGATCCTTTGTCCTCATTCTTTCATTGCGATCAAGAGATATTAAATCAGGTGTGGGATCTTTGCCGCTATTCGATTCAGGCGACCAGCTTTTTGGGCGTTTATATCGACGGTGATCGGGAACGGATCCCTTATGAAGGGGATGCGCTGTTGAATCAGTTGAGCCATTATTCGATCGACAGGGAATATACGCTTGCCCGATACACGCAGGAATATCTTCTTTTTCATCCGACTTGGCCGACGGAATGGATCCTTCAATCCGTTCAAATGGCCTGGTATGATTACCTTTATACCGGTGATTCCCGAAATATTGCCCGCTTCTATTCCGAACTCAAAGCAAAATCACTGGTCGCCTTGGCGGAAGAAAACGGACTGATCAGCACACAAAAAGGAAAATTAACCAAAAAGATCATCGATTCCGTTCATTTCAAAAATGGAAAGATCAAAGATATCGTCGATTGGCCTCATAAAGGACTTGCGGGCAACGAAAACGCCGCGTCCGGAGAAACCGATGGATTTGTCTTTAATGATTTCAATGTTGTCGTGAACGCTTATCATTATTTTTCCCTGAAATCAATGGAAAAATTCGCGGAAATCCTTGGATATAAAGAGGATGCGGCTTTTTATCGCCGGCAAATCGAAAAATTTCTCCCGAGCTTTGAAAAAGTCTTTTTCGATCAAAAAAGAGGAATCTACAAGGACGGAGAAAACACCGATCACGCATCGCTTCATGGAAATATGTTTCCCTTGGCTTTCGGACTGGTTCCAGAAGCTCACAAAAAATCGGTCTGTGATTTCATCCTTTCCCGCGGAATGAATTGCAGCGTCTATGGTGCACAATTTCTTCTCGATGCAGTCTATGAAGGAGGAAACGGTCAGTATGGACTGAATCGAATGATCGCAACAGATCTTCGAAGCTGGTTCAATATGCTCCGCGTCGGATCAACGATCTCCATGGAGGCTTGGGACGATCGCTATAAACCCAATCAGGATTGGAATCACGCTTGGGGAGCCGCCCCCGCAAACATCATTCCCCGTAAACTGGTCGGTGTGGAACCGCTCGAACCGGCCTTTAAAAAAGTTCGAATCAAGCCCCAGCCCGGCGATCTCAAAGAATTTCTTTCCAAAATACCGACAATTCGGGGACAAATTCTCGTCTCTTATCTCAAAAAGGAAGACTCCGTTCAATTGGAACTTCGAATTCCGGCAAATGTTCGCTCGGAATGTTTTATCCCTCTTCCCGGGAAAAATTCCACCATTACGGTAAACGGAAAACCGATCCGGCAGATCTTTCCAAATGCCGATCAGAAAGAAAATTTCTGCCTGATCTCCGATCTCGGAAGCGGGCATTGGATCTTTCAAGCTCAATTGAAATAAAATTACGCTCCTTTGAGTCCATGAAATAATAAAAAAACGCCCGAGAGAAATTCATCTCCCGGGCGCCCCTTGGAAGTACGGCAAACGCCGTTCTTTTACCGCACTTCTCAAAGATCAAAATGATATTGATGTTTATTTTTCAGGTGCTTTTTTCGGTGCATCTTTTTTCATTTCCTTTTTCGGCGCATCCTTTCGATCCATCGGACCTCGTTTGAAGTCTCCTCGCGGACCAGCTTTCGGAGCGTTCTTCATATCCATCGGACCTCGCTTGA
>JAUNSU010000208.1 GCA_030539035.1 Planctomycetia bacterium | reverse complement strand
CGCTGGGATGGGTAAGCGTCCTCGCTTATCCCCGGCGGCAACGCCGCCGCTCTGTAATAGGGTTGGAATCTCTAAAAAACGCGGTGATTCGAATAAGGATTGAACCACGATCCCCCGGGCGGTGTTGCTTCCCTAATTCCGTTCGCTTCGCTCACTCCATTACGGGCTTGCGGTCTGCGGCCGGGCACCGCCCTCCGTATGCGACTGCGCAGCCGGACTCACTCCTCATTCCTCACTCCTCACTTGTCTTTGCCCCAAAGTTTGCGATCCAGAGTTCGGTAATTCACCGCTTCAAAGAGATGTGTATTGGAAATGGATTCCGCCTGATCAAGATCGGCAATTGTTCGGGCAATGCGCAGAATTTTATCGTGCGCTCTTGCGGAAAGTCCGTAATCGCGCATCGCTTTTTCCAGAATCCGATCTCCTTCGGCATCAATTTTACAAAAGATCTGGATCTGCCGATGGGACATGTCCGCATTATACCGCGCACGGGATCGGGCAAAACGCTTCTCCTGGATCTTTCTCGCCGCAAGGACCTGAGTCCGAATATCCGCGCTGGATGTTCCCGCCCTTTTTGAAGAAAGCTCCGCGTAATCAAGCGGCGGAACCTCAAGATGAATATCGATCCGGTCAAGAAGCGGACCGCTGATACGCGACATATATTTTTCGATCTGGATCGGAGAACATCGGCAAGCACGCCTTGGATCCGTTCGATATCCGCAAGGACAAGGATTCAACGCGGCGATCAGAATAAAATTGGCGGGAAATGAACTCGACTGATTGGCCCGGGCAATGGTAACCTTACCGTCCTCCAAAGGCTGCCGAAGAACTTCAAGCGTCCGCCGATTGAATTCCGGAAGCTCGTCGAGAAAAAGAACTCCATTATGGGCCATACTGATCTCGCCGGGCGCGGGAGGCGAGCCGCCACCAACCAGGCCGGCTTCGCTGATCGTGTGATGCGGCTCCCGAAAAGGACGCGTCGCAATTAAAGGAACATCCGCTCGCATTCGTCCCAATACACTGTAGATCCGAGTGGTTTCCAACGCCTCCGCAAGCGTTAAATCAGGAAGAACCGTGGGAAATCTCTTCGCGAGCATCGTTTTTCCCGTTCCAGGCGGTCCGATCATCAGGACATTATGTCCGCCTGCCGCGGCAACCGCAAGCGCTCTCTTGGCAGTTTCCTGTCCGCGGACATCCGCGAAATCAATATCGTAATTGGCCAGTTCCGAAAAGACGGTTCCGCCGGTAAAAGGAAGAGGTTCGATCTCAAGTTCCCCAGTAAGAAAAGCAACAGCTTCGCATAAGTGAGAGACGGGAACGACATCAACCCCATCAACAACGGCGGCCTCCGGTCCATTTTCATAAGGAACAATAATTCCTTTGAGCCCCTCGATCTTTGCGGCGGCCAAAGCCATTGCGATCACCCCTTTGCAAGGACGGGTCGATCCGTCAAGAGCCAACTCTCCAATAATCGCATACTCATGCAGACGCTTCGGAAGATAAGGCCTGTTGTCGGTGATCATTCCCAAAGCGATCGGAAGATCAAAGGAAGTCGCCTGCTTCGGAATGTCCGCAGGCGCAAGATTGACGACAACCGGATGAACCGAATGCCGAAAACCGGAATTAACGATTGCCCGATCCACTCGATACGCACTCTCTTTGACTGTGGTTTCCGGAAGCCCGACGATTGTCGTCTTCGGCTTGCCTGATCCGGAATTATCAACCTCAACATCCACGGCAACCGCATCAATCCCAAGAAGAGAGAATGTCTTTAGTTTTACGAGCATCGCAATAAAAGTTTACTGTTTGTTGTTGTTAAAATTGGCAAGACTGCGGACAAATTCCGCAACTTTTTGATCCTTCAGTTTGTAATAGATCCATTGACTTTCCCGCGTCGTCTCCACAATCCCGTAATTCCGCAGAATCGCAAGATGTTTTGATACATTGGAAAAATCAATCTTCAAATTAGCAACAAAATAGCCTACCGAACATTCATCACCGTTAAGCAGTTCGTTGATAATGTACAAGCGAACCGGATGACTCAAAATCTTCAGGAGCTCCATGGTTGAGTCCCACTCTTTTTCGACTTGCGCCAATAAACTTTTCGCCATTTGATCTTTTCTCCTTTCGTTGAAAACATAAAGGTGGACATAATATGTCCATGGTAAAAACACATCATCTATAAGTATACTTTATCTTTTGACATGCTTCAATCATCGCGTTACAGAAAAAATGCCAAAAAACGCAAATTTTTTCATTTTATTTTGAAAAAAACGGTAAAAAAGGATAAATAAAGGAAAAACCGCAAAAATACTCTCTCTCTATCAATATTTAACTGACATACTGGGTAAAATACAAAGATACGAATTCATTTTTAAATTTATCCTTGGCGAAATTTTTGTATTTACCAAATACATCAATCAAAAAAAAGCAGCAAAAGAAAAGGAGGAATGAAGTTCATTCCTCCCAAAAATTGCCATTGAACGCGAAAAAAGGGGCTTCTCCGAATCGCGATCAGGACTTGAAATACGCAAACTGCGGCAAGATCAATCCCACCACCAGCGATCCGCCGGAATATTCTTCATCGCGCCGGATCGAAGAGAAGAGATCTCTTCTTTCTTTTCATACTGGATATTTTCCTTTTCCAAAGCCGTTTGCGGATTGATCATTACTCCGCCGCCGGTCGGGAAAGAAACCAGTTGACCCTGTTTATGATGAAGAATTTGAACAGCCGTATCCGCCTGTCGAATCTCATTTCCAAGTTCGATGGGGAATTTTTCTTCACTGCCGAAGAAATCCATTGTCCAATGGACTTTATCATAAACTTTTTCCTTTTGAAGGTAAGCGGCAACAACCGACATATCGATCAAATTTCTTAAACTGGCGTAGACAGGGACCTTTTTGGCGATCTGCGGATATTTGTCGGTAAAGCTTCTTGCGTACATTTTCGTTGCCCGATTTCCATGAGAAGCATTTGCGATCCGTTTTCCTTCGCTGGTAACCACTTCATTCTCCCCGACAAGCTGGACACTTTCACCGACGATCTTCATTCCAAGATGATCTTCAGTCAATACAACACACTGGTAATCCGGCTGGAAAAACCATCGGACAAGCGCATTGGAAGAGACGGAAAGAGGATTGGATTTATCGATATAAGTGATCATGCGGACAGGGGTTTTTTCCAGTCCGATACCGATCAGCTTCATCCGATAATCGGCGGCGACCATCGTTCCCGCAAAATGCGTTTTCGGAGAAACACCCCAAATTTGAACATTTTGAAGTCCGAGTGAATTGCGAATTCCATCCGCGTAAAAAGCCAATTGGCGCTGATCGAGTAAATTCGGTTTTCTCGCCTTATGCAAATAGGTCTGCATATTGCGGAGACCTTCATCGGTCGGATCAATGGAGCATCCGATCACCTGAGTTGCTTTCCCGTTCGGCGGAAAAGCGCGAAGAGCGGCGACAAGATCATCCAACTGAAGAGTCGGTCTTTGAGATCGCATCCCGACAATCGCGTTATCGCGTCCCAAGGTCCACCCTTCGGCCGGACCGGCAATTACAATATCACCTGTTTCCGGGTAGATAAAGACATTTTCGATCCGGATCAGGCCGGCAAGATTTTGCATCTCGGCGGTTGTTCGTCCCTGATTTTCGGCGATCAGCTTTTCCAGACGGGTAAGAGAGACTTTTCGGCAAAGACTGGGCGACTGCATTTCGCCGGGAACAGATTGAAAAATCGCCTGTTGACGCGCCCGATCCAAAGATCCGTCGTCCTGCATGATCCTTTTGAGAACACCGTCCGCCTGGATCATGATTCCAGACCCTCCTGTCGATCCTGAGCTGTTGC
>JAUNSU010000207.1 GCA_030539035.1 Planctomycetia bacterium | reverse complement strand
GGGACGAAAGCGCGGGCCGCCGCTAATCACTAAACACTAATCACTAATTTTGGTTTCTTCCGGGGAAAGGGCTTTATCGAAAATCATACAGGATTGAATGGCGCCGCCGAGATAATGATCACTGTTCTTCCAGCGGTCATTTTTCGCGTTTCCGAAGAAAGCGGATCCGATTTTCAAGGGAGAAGGATTGTCCCAGGGGATCTGCCCGACTAAACGTCCGTCCGCATAATGAGAGATCGTCTTTCGATCTCCGTCGATCACGAGCGCGGCGAAGATCCAGGTTCCGAACAATCGGGGCTGAAAAACAGGCTCGGAATCATAAGATCCCCTGATCGCCTTGCCCGCACGGGTAATCTGGAACTGAAGTTCGCCCTGCCGGGAGATCTGCCAAAGAAACGTTCCTTCCTCTTCCATGAAATTTTTTGACGCGAAAAGAATATTTCCCTGATTTTTCAAAGCGTCGATTCGGATCAGAGCTGTTAAGGTAATGCTTTTGTAATTGCCGGGAAGATCAAAAGAGAGAATGTGCCGGGGAAGAGTGAACTCCAGCGCCTTTTGATCGAATCGGGCCCCCTCCCCTGCTCTTGATCCAAATGATTGAGCAAATTGAACGAGTCCGCTCCCCTGTCGGGAAAGATTGGCGATCCGGCCATCCGGGGAAACCGTTCCCGGCTCGAATCGAATCAAAAGGTTCGGATTGCTGTCGAGAATACGGTCGCGATCCGCTTTTTCCTGTTTTTTGATCACCGCGTCTTTTCGAACCTGATCCATAAATTTCGCTTCGTTCAGATGCTGTTCGGGCCGGAGCGGAATCCGCTCAATCTTGTTCCCGGAGTTCAGTTGACACGCTTCTCCTTCCAAAAAGCGAAGGACAGGAAGATCAATCGACCGGAAAACATCGACCTTGCCGGTGATCACATCCAGAACGGCGGAATCTGAACCGACATCCACACTGAATTCCGTTCCCTGATCGATAAAATGAGAAAAAGGGGTTGCGACTTCAAAGCCGATCGCCTCTTTCGGGATAAGCGCGCTGAGCCGTCCCTGTTTGCAAAAGATCTTGTTTTCTTCATTTAAAAGATAATCGCCGGGTCCTTCAAGGAGGAGGACCGCGCCTTTTCGCATACGCAATTTGACCGTTCCGGAAGTGAGCGAAATTCGATTGGAAGCGAGTTTTTGTCCTCTTTTAAACTGTTCCTCGGACCAGACGGGATTGAGAACTTCTTCGATTCGCGCGATCGGATCGAAAGATTCTTCCTGAAATTTTGAATCGGAACCATGATTGGAATCGCCTGATTTATGCCAAACGGCAAAGGACGCGATCAGAATGAAAAGAAGGAGTCCCGCTGCTCCGAAGAGAATCGGGATCATCCGTTTTCTGTTTTGATTCTTTCGGAAATTGCGGCCGATGTACTGATCTCCATCGGAATAAAAGAAGGAGGAGGGAGATGATAAATCGACCGGATCGGTTCTGGTGATCGGCTGATTCAGGTCGGAATTTTGGAAAGGGAACGGTTCCGCGCCGATTTCCGGAATTCCGAAAAATTGCGAGGATTCTGAAACAGGGGGAATTTTACCGGCCATTCGTTCGGACCGGAAAAGATCGCGCAGCAGGAGATCCGCGAGCACGTTCCGAACGAGGAGATCAGAGATCTTTTCATTCCGTTGGACCTCATTCAAAAGCTGACAGGCCTCTTCTTCCGAAAGAGTGTTTCGAATATACTGATCGATCAGGGCCAGAGGGGAAATTCTGTTGAGATCAGACATTTCGCGCCTCCTGATCCATCATTCGTTCGATGCACTCATGCAGGATTCCGCGAATTCGGCTCATTTGCATATAAACGGCCGCCGGAGTTTTTCCTGTTTTTTCGACCAGATCGGAATATTCGTTTCCGTTGAAATAATAAAGTTCGATCAGTTCCCGGCTTTCCGGATCCAGACGGGCAAGACAGGCTTCCAGAATATGAAGCGTCTCTTCGCTGGAGGAATGGACAGGAACGGAATTCGCCTGGACCTTTTTCTGGATATGATCCGCCAGTTTGGCGAGTGTTGAAGGAAGATTCCGCACGTAATCGTTCCATTGGCGTCCGGCCATATTCATCGTAATACTTTTGAGCAGACCGAGGATTTTCGATTCATCATAGATCCAGTTCGGCGCGTTTTCGGTGAAATGGACAAAGGCATCATGAACGATATCGTCGACCAGATGATGAACCGGCGCGTTCCGGCAGGCAACAGATCGGACAAAGCCGATGTTATTCAGGAAGATCTCCATTGCCTTTTCCTTTGTGATATGCCGATTCTTTTCCTGATCTGAACTCATCATTATTATTTTTTCCGGATTCTTACAGGGATTGAACGGAAGCGCCGGCGGCGTGATGCCCCAATCGCCCGATAATACTGTTGGTTTTGTTTCCTTCGTCCGATCCGGTGAAGGGATATCCGGTTGGAGTCGTATTGGAAAACGCGCGGACACTGCCGTCTCCCATCAGGAAGTTGCAAACGCCCGGATGGCAGCCGCCCCAATGGGGATGAGTAACCTCATTACTCCAGGACGCGGAAACATGGGTATCCGAGCCGGAGTAATCGTTTACTCCTTGCGCGATTCCCGAATTGAATGATCGGTAAATGGCCATTCCTGTCCCGTTGTTGGTACCCGCAAAGCATCCGCAGTCGTTGCAATAGGTGAATTGCGGATGGGGAGCTGCCAGATTGTGATCCGCGCAATGATTTTTCAAGTCCTGCGGGATATTTTTCTCGCCGACGATGAGCTGATTGCTTGTTCCGTCGATCCACCACGTCATGTCGTCCCGGGGAAACCAGGTTGCGCGTTTATCGTTGTTGATCCATTGCGGAGGCCGAAAGGCTCCACGGGCATTATTGAGATAATTGACCGGGGCGGAAGGAGAACCGTAAGAATCATACGCACGCCAGCAGACATAATACCAAGAATTGCCGCTTACCGAACCGCGGCGCTGTCCGACCACAATTGCGTAATCAGTTTGCGGACCGTAAAATCCGCCGTTGGCTCCATTAGTCGGTGCCTTGCCGAGCAGCGCGTTTTCTGAATGGCGCGAAGGGCAAAGGTAAGCGGTAAGATTCGGAGCGGTTCCTTCGTCAACGAGTTTATTCCAAAATCTGTTGTTATATAAATCCATTTCGAATTGATTGCTTTTTTGAAAGATCAGATCATAAGTCGGCTGCTGTTCGAGATAAGGGAGGATCAGGCCGAAGAACGACATATAATGTCCCCATCCGCCGGAACGTCCGGAGTCGTATGATCCTACTGCGATTGGCGGCAAGCCGTTTTTGGAATCGTGAAAATTATGAACCGCGATTCCGAGCTGCTTCAGCTGATTGGTGCACTGCATCCGTCGGGCCGCTTCCCGCGCCGCCTGAACCGCGGGCAAAAGAAGGCCGATCAATATCCCAATGATCGCGATTACGACCAAAAGTTCGACCAGGGTAAACGCACGGGATTTGAAATTACAGCTTATAAAACAGCTATTTTTCTCTCCTTCTCTAATTTGACGCTTGGAAACTTTCATTTTTTCTCCTCGATTGTATTTAAAACTGTACGAACCATTTTTTAAATATCCCATTGGACGTTCTAAAAACCGGCTGGAAGCTCAGACTTTCGGCTGGTAAATTCCTGTTTTTACGATGTTTCCTGAACAGGACAGGATTAAGAAACAGAATTTATAGAACTTCTCCATTTATCATAAAGCAATTTAGAGTCCGTTTTTTAACAGAAAAATTGGGAAAAAATGAAAAAAATAGAGGAACGTGATAAAAGCCTGTTCCTTTCAGGGGGGAAATGGGAATATTTCTTTCTTTTTCCTGTGGATTTAATGGGGGATTGGCTCTTTTAGAGATTTTAACC
>JAUNSU010000085.1:7771-16733 GCA_030539035.1 Planctomycetia bacterium | reverse complement strand
CCGTGAAAATCCGTGAAATCCGTGGTTTCAAAATCGGTTATTTACAGTTTGAGATATATTATTGAGAAATTTTAATGGAGGGTTTTTACCATGATGGACGCGGCGCTGCAGCAAAGAGTATTGACGGCATTAAGAAAAAGTCCCTGGTTATTCGGATCCATTTTCGATTTTAAAATGGAGGAAAGGGACAGAATTATTCTTCAAGGGACCGTTGCTTCCTATTTTTTGAAGCAGGTGGCGCAAGAGACCCTTCGAACGATTGAAGGAATTCCGGAGATACAAAATGAAGTTTGTGTAATGAAAAAAGGATAGTACCTTATTTATTTTATCCTTTTATTATAAAATTATCGATAATACCTAAATTGTCTATATTTAAAATTCGGGTTCCGGTTCGGGAAGAGAATTTTGCAGAATACGGAAAAATGGGCTGGAAACCCATTGACGAAATGGATTCTGATGATATACTTTCCCCTGTTGTTGGTGATTGATCTGATCGATAAGGATTGATTTGAAATTTGTCCTTTTTAGAGAAGACGTTTTTTTCGGATGAACCTGTAAGGGATCATGAGTAAAATTTCATCTTTTCTAAAGTTGAACAGAAAATCGGTCGATCATAAATTCATCAAAACAAGATCGGGGGTTAAAGTTAAATTTAATTCCTGTACAGGTCTAAATTGGGGGATTAGCTCAGTTGGGAGAGCGTCTGGCTGGCAGCCAGAAGGTCATCGGTTCGAGCCCGTTATCCTCCACTTGATACATTTTAAAAAAGGCGGTTTTTAATCGCCTTTTTTTATTTCTTGCCTGCTTGCATTCTCTTTCCCGATTCGTTAAAATTTCTTTTGCGGGAATGTGTTTTTTAAATCCCATGTCTGCTTTTTGTTTTGCGGACCGTTCCCCATTTTTTCCAGGAGATAATGATGAAAAAAATGATTGTTCTGTTTTCTGTGATCTTCGTTTTGTTCGCCGGATTCATTCAGGCGGCTGAAGTGAAAGTTTTTCCGCCGATTACCTTTGAGGATAAGGATCTTGCTCCTTTATTCCCATTCAATATTAAGAACGGGTTTCCGGATAATATCACCAATATTCATACATGGAACCCGGAATATGCTCTTCCCGCCGGTGCTGCCGGATTGGTAAAAATCGATCATAATCATTTCTCGAATCAGAAAGGAACCCTTCGTTTTCTCGGAACCAATTTCTGTTTCTCCGCAAGTTTTCCTGAAAAGAAAGACGCGCCCGCTGTCGCGCAGTCCCTTGCCCGATTCGGGATCAATCTTGTTCGACTCCACCATATGGATGCCCGGAATATCTGGGGAAAAAATCTGAAAAAATCGACAACTGTGATCGATCCTGAACAGCTCGACAGACTCGATTTTTTGATCTCCGAGTTCAAAAAGAACGGAATCTATGTCAATATCAATCTCCATGTTTCCAGGACATTCAATGATAAGGATGGTTTTCCCGGCTGGGAGACCCTTCCGCGAATGAGTAAGGGAATCGATAATCTGGATCGACGGATGATCGAGCTCCAAAAAAAATACGCGAAAGATCTTTTGACCCATGTCAATCCCTATACAAAGAACGCCTATGTCAATGAGCCCGCAGTCGCTGTGATCGAAATCAATAATGAAAATTCGATTATTGCAAGTTGGAAAAGCGGGACTATGGACGAAATGGCCGATCCTTATGCCGGAGAATTCCAAAAAGCTTGGAATACCTGGCTTCAGAAAAAATATCCGTCGGCGGATGCTCTTGTTCAAGCCTGGACCTTGGGGGTTCCCTTCCAATCGCTCGGAAAGGATATTATCGGAAACGGAAATTTCCTGTCCGATCAATCCGATAAAAAATCAAAATTGCCTAAAAAATGGGACGTTCAGAAGGATAAAATCAGTAAAGCGGAATTCAAAATCGTTTCCGCGAAAGGGGTTCCTTTTACCGACTCGAATATTCTTCATCTGAATATAGAAAAGATGGGGAAGGTCGGCTGGATTCCTCAGATCTATCGAACGAATCTCTCTTTGAAAAAGGATATGGTTTATACGTTCTCTTTTTGGGTTCGAAGCGATCGCTTGAAAGAGATCCGAACTTCGGCGGGAATGAATCATGAGCCTTGGGGAATGCTCGGATTGGCCGCTTCTCTTCCTGTTTCCGATCAATGGACAAAGCACGAATTTGCCTTTCGCGCCAAAGAGGATGATTCGAATGCCCGAATCGCTTTTTCAGGATTTGCGCCCGGTGTGATCGAACTGGCCGATGTCTCCCTCAAAGAAGGGGCCAACTTTACACTTCCCGATAAGAATACTCTGCTGAACGGAAAAGTTCTCTGCCCGAAAAGAAAAAATCCTGCCGCTTTGTATCGATTGTTTCCCAAAGCTCTCGACGATTGGGCCGAATTCATGGTGCAGATCGAAAATGATTATTTTCAGGAAATGTATCATTATGTAAAGGACGATCTGAAAGCGCAGCCGCCGATCACCGGAACCCAATTTCATTACGGGGCCCGATATGCGCAGGCCCGTTTGGATTATTCTGATATTCACTCTTATTGGAATCATCCCCATTTCCCGAATAGGCCCTGGGATCATAATGATTGGTATCTGGGAAGTCGATCTCTCACAGATTTCATGGGAAGCCGTTCGACCATTACCAGCCTTGCGATGAGTCGTTCGATCGACCGCGCTTATACGGTAAGTGAATACGATCATCCTTATCCGAATCAGTACTGCGCGGAAGGATATCCGATGCTCGCTTCTCTTGCCGCGTTCCAGGATTGGGGCGGACTTATGCAGTTCGCGTGGTCGCATACTTCGGATCCGGAACAGAATGCTCTTCCCGGCTTTTTTGACATGCGGACAAGTTCGGTCAAACGTCTTCATCTTCCCGCCTGTTTTGCGATGTTCGTTCGGAAAGATATTCAAGCAGGACCCGGCAAGTTCATGTATGCTCCCGAATTGGATTCAGCAGGAGATCTCAGTGAAATCGCCGCGTCGTTTAAAAATATTTCTGCTCCGTTCGAACGGGACAAATCTCTCGCGATGGCCGTTTACACCGGACTCGCTTTAAAGGACCTTGAACATCGAACTTCTTTTTCGGACAAGATCAAAAAGATCAATTCCTGGGCGGATCTTCCCGGTTCTATGGGATCCAAAGAAAAAGGCTGGGTTCGAAATGAATTCAAGGAACTTTTCTGGTCCTTCCCGGAAGAGGATCAATCGGGATACTTCACTGTCGATACGAATCTCACAAAATTCTTTACCGGTTTTATCAAAGGGAGATCGTTTAAATTCAAAGGAATTGAGCTTTCAATCGGAAAAACACGACTGGATTGGGCAACGATTTCTCTGGTTCGAAGTCAATCGGGAATGAAAGCGGAAAAAAGCGATCGCCTTCAGAAGGGGAGTTGGCTTTTGGCCGCAAACGGTTTTGTATCCAATTCTGATCAGGTTTTAACATCACCGAGAAAGGATATGATTACCAGTGCGCGCGCCTACGGCGGAAAAAAAGGAACATCTCCCGCGCTCGCCGAAGGAGTTCCATTCCAATTGATTCTTTCGAAGATCAATCCGGAATCTGTTTCCGTATTCGCTTTGGATGAGGAAGGAAATCATAAAGCAGAGGTAAAAACACAAAAAGACAAAAACGGAACAAAAATTGAATTCGGTCCGGAATATAAAACGCTTTGGTATGAGATCCTGATCAAGTAAAGAAAGATCGGCGATTACGGATAAACGGCCGTCGATTTTTCTTTTATTTGGTTGCTGGTGCCCGTTCGGAATGGAAAACGGGACGTGATTTGGCGAAAATTTATTGAGTGAAAAGAAAAATGGAATGGAGGCGGGAACTCCTCTTGACGGCCGGATTTTTTTTGATATAATACCAAACATGATGAGTCGGAAATGATGTTTTTCATTCCGCTTGTCGTTGGGCAGGTAGCTCAGTTGGTAGAGCACAGGACTGAAAATCCTGGTGTCGGCGGTTCAATCCCGCCCCTGCCCACTTAAAAGAACAAGGATCTTTGAATAATAGAGATCCTTGTTTTTTTTGTCCTTTTTCCCGCTCTTTTCGCTTTTCTTTTTGGGAATGATACAAAATATTGTATTCGATCTTCGGAATGCAAACGCAAAGATCCCATGGGAACGCAATGGATTTGATTCCCGCGGGATCATGAAAACAGGGATTGAAAAGGACGTCGAAGAGATCGGTTTACGGAGTCCCTGTTTTTTTCGCGGCTGCGGAAGGCTTATAGGTTTTTATATTGCCCATCCGGGAATAAAACCAGTAAAGATCGAATACCGGATGGGTTTCTTCTTCTGTTTGCGCGATGATATCGACCAGATCCTGTTTGGCCTGCTTTTGGATCGCGCCCGGCTTTTTCTCCGCCTGAACGATTCTCCATTCGCACCATTTAAAATAGACGCGGGCATGAAGATCAAGATACTTCCATGAATCACGTATCACGGAAGGTTCCATCGACTTGTGTTTTTCGATTTCCGGGAGGAATTTGCGGAATTGATTTTCCGCGTCTTTTAATTTTCGAATTCCCTCTTTTTTATCCTGATCCGTTTTAAAGGTAAAATCATAGACGGAATCGTTGGAAAGGGCGATCAGATAGTTTCTCGCCTTTTCTCCATCGGATCCGAAAGCGGCCTGAAAATATTCTTTCGCGAGTTTATCGAAATCCCGATTCGGATCCCAGTGATATCTTGCGTACATCCAGAAAGGAAACGCCGTGGGAAACGCGGCGCGGCCGACCGAGCAGCTTACCATTCCATCGAGTCCGGCTTTTTTCATTCGGCGAATATCTTCGACCATGATCTTAACGAAATTGTAATAGCCAAGATCCCGATAATGATGCCAAGTCAAATGATATTCATATACAAACGCATTTCTCGGAAAGATCGTTTTCCAGTCCTGATACAAAGCAATGTTCAGTGCGACATCTTTCGGCAATTTGCATTTGTTCTTTTCATAGGGGGACATATCCGCGTCTTTGGGGATTTCCAGAGGATAAGATTCCGTATAATTTCTGGAGATCGGCGCGAACATCATTTCAAACCGGTCCGTATTTTTGAACCGTTCATGAAGAGGCTTCCAAAGGGTCTCATGATAAACGATGAAGACGATTTTCGTTTTATCGCCCCGTCGGGTCAACTCCTCGTCGATCCGGTTCAAAAGCCGGACATAAGGATCCGCAATGATCTGATCGGTGCACTTCTCGCATTCACAGGTATTGTTCGGCCGATCGTCCAGCCAAACATGGAGATAATCGATTTCAGGGTGCTTTTGCGCGTAATCCGCAACACAACGGGCAAAGCGTTTTTGCGCTTCCGGATTCCCATGGCAGATATCCGTAAAAGTGGGACCGTTCTTCAGGGATCGTTCCCCTTTGTTCAGGGCAAGATATTGAACTTTGTCCGGATCCGGCGTCGGACGGGCATTATGATCGCTTTCATTTTCCGAACAGCCGGCGACAAGGGTTGTCCATCCATGTCCGACTCCATGGAGGATCAGTCCCCGTTTCTTGATCTCCTTGATCGAAAGATCATGATAAGCCTGAATTTCAATATCACTCAAATTTCGCGGTTCTCCAAGGCTCGGATAAGGACGGCTTGAATAATTGACATATTGACGGCGCGGAAGCATGAACTCCAGGAGGAAGACATTCAGACCAACTTTTGGACTCCACGCGATTCGGGCAACAACATCGTCGATCGTAAAGGTCCCGCAGTTGCTGTTCCCCCGCCATTTGTAATAGGCGCGATCGGATATGTTTGCCGAGAGATCCTTGATCGACCGATGGGGAACATAATCGCCGTCCGCAGTGGGGCGGATCCATCGGCAGCCGTTCGCCTCCAAAAAACGGTAAACGGCAAAAAGAATACTTCTCGGATTCGGACCGGCAATAATTCCCTGTGAATGATCCGCCTTGACATAAACGGCATCATTCAACTCGGAATTTCCCTGTCCGTCGACTTGGATCTGAAAGTCGGAGAAAAGTCCCAACTGGAGAATCGGTCCGGAAAATTTCTTCTGTTCTCCGAACGGTTCTATATCCGCGATTCCTTTTTTGCCCGACATCAATTCCAGATAGCGGGCGAGTTCTTCTGCCGCGAATTGCGTCGTCGGATCTTTTTGCAATACCCGGATTCGGATCTCTTCACCGAAAATCGATCGACAAACGGGTAAAAACAGTACTAAAATGAGCATGAACAGCGAAAAAATCAATTTTTTCATCATCTTTTCCAATGGGGGTTGGCTGGAATTTGTCTATGAACAGGAGAATTGTACAAACTATCTTCTCCCGGATGAATGAGATTATTTAAAGGATATCAAACGGCCAGTTCCCTGTCAATGAAATCGAACAGGAAAAAGAAAAAGAAACAAAGTTTTTATCGGATAATTTCAAACCGGTTCTTTTATTTCATGTCAATTTGATTTATACTGAAAGAACCATCGTTTGATTATTGTAAACGAATGCTCCTTTATCTTTCCGGCTGCGGAAGAAAACATTCATGTTTGCGATTGGATCAACACAACTTGATTGGTGTCAATAATTGTATTTCAGGAGAAAATTTGCAATGAAAAATATCTTTGAAAGATCAGCCTTTTGTTTATCGTTTTTTTTGACGGCGTTTTTTGCTTTCTCTTTTTTATCGGATCTGAACGCTGCGGAATCGTCTGTTCTGCTTCATACTCAGTATATTAGGGCGTTGGAGCCCTGGATTAAGGCGGCCAATAAAGAGGTCCGCCATCTGGACAAGGATCTCGCGATCTACGGGCTTGCCCAGCATGGACATTGGTATATGCAGGCGCATGATACCGCGTTTTGCGCTTACGCCGTTCTCGGAACCGATCCGGAAACCGATGAATCCCGAACCGGAATGTCGAAAGCCGATCTTCGCAAAACCGCGCTTGCGATGCTCCGGTTTACTCTTCGATCCCATCTTGCAGGCGGATCGGTTTGCACCGACGGTCTTCCGTGGGGACATACCTGGATCTCCCAGCTCGGACTTGAACGAATGTCGGCGGGCGTTGACGCGATTGAACCTTATATGGATTCCGAACTTCGCGGTCTTTATGCGAAAGTCTATGCTTCCGAAGCCGATTATATTTTGACGCTTCCCGTTGTTGCCGGATTAACCAAAAACAATGTTCCCGAATCAAATATGTGGAAGGGAGCCGCTCTTTTTCGCGCTTCCGTTCTGAATCCAAAGCACAAAAACGCCGCACGGTGGAAAGAAGCCGCCTGCAAGCATTTCATCAATTCCATGAGTACTCCTTCCGATAAAACAAACGATCTTGTGATCGACGGCAAAAAAGTTCGCGATCGCTTTGTCGGTGCGAATATGTTCGATTCCCGCGCCTGCAATCATCATGGATACCAGAATGTCGGATATATGAATATCACCCTTTCGAATCTTGCTCTGCTTCATTTCTGGTGCAAAAAACGGGATGTCGAACCGCCGATGTCCCTTTATTTCAACGCCTTGGCCCAATGGGAAGTGGTGAAAGCGTGTACTTTTAACGATGGACGTTTGCTTCGCGTCGGAGGGGATACGCGGATCCGGTATTGCTATTGCCAGGATTACGCGATTTTTTGCTGGATGCTCGCACGGGACCGCTTCGGTGATGCCGATACCGCCGCTTTCGAACGCGGATGGTTGAATCAGGTCTTTACCGAACAAAAGGATAATCCGACCGGATGGTATATGTTCAATCGTTTGGAAGATCTTTGGAACGCTTCGCCTCTCTATTTTACCCGTATTGAAGGGGATAAGGCCTGCTCTTTGGCGAGTGCCGCTTATTGGCATCGGATCTTCGATTTCGAAAAGATGTCCGTGAAAAAAGTGATCGCACCTAAAAGCTGGCATGATGATTTTCATGGCGCTTGGCTGCAAAAAGGAAAGAATCGAATCGCGTCCTGGGTCTGGAAAGGCGCTCTGAAAGCGGGCGGACTCTGTATCCCCTCCGACGGTTCTGATATGGCCGAATGGCAATGCAATCTCGCCGGACAGATCCTTGGAACGGGCATGAAAAATATATGCAGTCCGATCACTTGGACCGGATTCTCTTTCGAGGGCGGATTCGCGACTTGCGGGGCGAGTAAAATCACTTCTTCCGAATCCCTTGCTGAAGGAACTCATACTCCCGGGATCGGAACGCTTTTCCTTGCGTTTTGCGCTCTCCCGGATGATCGGACCGTCGTCGCTGTTCAGCGTGCGGAATCGATTACAAGTAATTATCTTCGACGCGTCCGCGGACTTGCCCTTTCTGTTCCGAATGATGTTTTCAATCATTTCGAACGAACAGTTTATCTTCCGAACGGAGTTCAGAAACTGAAGGCAATGCCGAAAAAGTATGAACTTCTCGAAAATAAAGGAAAATGGCTCAATATCGATAATAAACTCGGCGTTGTGGAGATCTATGGAGGAACCCCGAAAATCGCACGGCTTGCCGATCGGCAGGTAATGATCCAGAACCAGGGAAAACCGAAAGCGGCCGGCGGGAATCTCTATTGCGAAGAAATTGCCCAGGTCTGTTCGGAAGGAATTTCTTTTATCCGCGAAAAATCGACGATCTTTGATTGCGCGGCCGTTGTATTGACCGCCAATGCCGATGCAACCAAAAAGTTCGCGGATCAGGCCGCCGCTAAATCAATTTCCTCTTCCGATTCTGATCTCCGTCTTCTTAAAGTACTGGGTGCGGATCGGAACCTGTATTTCATCGCGGTGAACTTTTCCGACAAAGAGAAAACCTTTGATCCGATGAAAGTCTTTAAAGGAAAAGATCTTATTTCGCTTGGACAATTCGCCGATGTTCTTCCCGCCCGGGGAATCGCGCTCTGGAAACAGGGAAAATAAGATCCTCAAACTGTAAACAACCAATTTTGAAACCTCGGATTTCACGGTTATTTTTTTCGTAAAAACACGTTTTCATCAAAAATTTCAGACCCGATTCTTAT
>JAUNSU010000085.1:0-7761 GCA_030539035.1 Planctomycetia bacterium | reverse complement strand
CGTGTTTATCCGTGTTTATCCGTGGTTCCAAACAAAAATATTTTACAGTATGAGTAAGATCAAAGATAGAATACGGTAACCCCGCCTCCGCCGGGCAGAAAATATTCTTCGCCCGGCCAGATCTTTTTGATCATTCTGGACTCTTTGCCCCATTGCCGGACCTTGTCCCTGAGAATTCCATGTCCTTGTCCATGAATGACCAAAAGGGATTTTCCCCGCAGTGAACCGGACTCGCAGAGCCGTTCAAGACGGTAAAGCGCCGCTTCCGGGGTAAATCCGTGAAGGTCAATTTTTGCGTCCGTTGTAAATACTTGCATGATCTTTGGTCAATCAATTCTTCCAATGAAATAGGATCCGTCTTTTCGGCGTCCATCAATACTCAAGGCCATCGGCGGTGAAATCCCGTCCGGATCTTCAATTCGCAAATAGAGATCATGTCCGATGGGAAAGTCGATCAGAGTATCACGATGGGGGATCATCTTCTCAGGATCGAACTTGCCCGGCGGGATCAATCCGTTCGGATAGATCTTTTGAATATTGAGGCTCGATTCCTGCTTCCAGATCTCTTTTCCATTTTGATCTTCCGCGAAATACTTGATCGTCCAGCGATCATAAACAGGCGTTAATCCGATATTTTCCCAGCCGAGCGCGATTTTGAGATTCGATCCCTCCTTTTGCGCTTCCTGAGGGACCATGATCATTCGGAATCCCATCAGGGAATAAGCCCAATGCCAGTTTGCCAATCCGATCGGATCGTCTTTGATATTGAATCCGGCGGAATTGTATCGTGTTTTGACACCAACGGAGACATTGCAATTTCGAATACAGGCCGGATGAAGATAGGAGACCTGTTCGATAATATTATGATAAGGGATAAAGAAGCCGTTTTCTCCTTTCTTCGGCTGGAATTTACCCGGCTCCCCGAGCATGGGCGCGGTCTTCCAGCGATCCCGAATCAGTTCGAACATCTTTTTTCCGTCTTTTTCGAATTTATTATCTTTGTAGAAACTGATCCGATACATATTCATATCGTCGTTGTCCCCCCAATTATCGCGGAAGAGTCCGATCGCTCCGGCCTTGTTCTTCGCGTTCAGAAGGAAAAAGAGATAATCGCTTGTCGGCGCAAGTTCCGGAAGATACATCATCCCCAACGTTGGCGCGGCCAATCGAATATCAGGGAAATATTTCAAATAGAGCTTCGCGAATCGGATCAGATATTCAGATTTTTCCGGAACAAACGGATCGCTGTATAATCCTTCCCCGAAAGTTCCGTAAAACCGGATCTCAATGATACGGATCAGTTTTTTTCGCGCAACCGTTTTTCCTTCGAACGAGATCCCGCCTTCCAGATACTCGGAAAACGCCTTTAAAAGGGCATCATATCGTTGAAAAAAGTAGTCGTTTTTATAATTCGGAACCCAACGGGGAAGATCATTCGGCCTTTTGCGATGTGTTTGATCCTTATCCGCGCTTTTTTGCATCGCTTCATGCACGTATTGAGGGTATTGCATGGTCGCGATCTCTTCATCAGACCGCGTAAGATCCGTGTCGATCTTTCGATCATATGTTGGTAAATCGCACATGAAAACGCCGACATTCAACTTTTGATTGTATTTCAGTGCGGTTCGAAAAACGGGATCCATTTTCTGCTCGAAAAGATAGACCCCTTCTTCCTTTTCATAATCTCTCCAGCTGACGCGGATCATGGAATTCAGAGCGGGTTTCTGGAGTTCAACCGCATACTTGACTAAAAACGAATATCCGGCCGAGGGGCCGCCGTTCCAGATCTCCGTTCCGATCCCCGCGTTCTGAATCGCACCTTCTTCAATCGGAATGATCCGCGCCTTATTCAACTCCGCTCCGCAAAGAAAAGGTGTGATCGATAGGAACATTAACACGAAAATTTCACGAAGACGGTTTTTAAATTTCATACTTCCGATCCTTAATTTTCCTTTCCCTTTAAGCATCAATTTGAGGGGAACTGCTGCGGCTTTAACCTGGTCAGCGCAGCATCTGTTCCATCTCTTCCTCCCCTGTTATATCTGGATAATCCCCATTATACCAACACGAACGCAATTTTCATACTTTCTTTTGTACAAAATTTGACTTTTTTTGATAAAAATCGCGCAATTTTATTCCTCTCTTCTGTTTAACTTGACAGTTCGTTGTCTATTGTGTATTCTATTACCTGAATGGAATTGGCAATATGAGAAAAAGTACTGAAAATGAAAAAAGGAAATTTATGGCATTTTATCACGCTTTTAATTGTTCGGGATTCGCAGCGGCACTCTTTCTCTCCGTTTTTTTACTGGGATTTTCGCCGTCGGCGGCCTTTTGTGCGGAAACCAAAGCGGTTTCCGATCCGATCGTCCGGCAAACACCCGCCTGGTTGGATACAGGAGTGATGTATCAGATCAATCTGAGAGCCTATACCGAAGAAGGAACGATTGCCGCTGCCGAAAAGAAACTCGAAGATCTTGCCCGACTCGGAATTACGATCGTTTATCTTTGCCCCTTCTTTACCGCCGATGATGATCCCAATCGCGATTGGTGGACGCCCCGTCAAAAGGCTTCCAAACTGAACAACGCGAAAAATCCTTATCGTATGAAAGATTATTATCATATCGATCCTGAATACGGAACGGATGCCGATCTTAAAAGATATGTCGAAAAGGCCCATTCGCTCGGATTAAAGGTTCTTTTCGATCTCGTTTACCTCCATTGCGGTCCGACCGCGGTCTTCCTGAAAGATCATCCGTATTTCGTGAAAAGGGACGCACAAGGGAAAATCATCAATTCTGAATGGCATTTTCCCGAGATCAATTTTCAAAATCAGGAACTCCGGCGTTATCTTTTTGATAATATGATCTACTGGATCCGCGATTTCGATGTCGACGGTTTCCGGTGCGATGCGGTTACCCATACCCCGCTCGACTTCTGGGAAGAAGCTCGGGATGAACTCGAAAAGATCAAACCGGGAATCGTTCTCCTTGCGGAAGGCGAGAAAAAAGATTATATGAAAAAAGCGTTCGATATCTGCTATTCTTATACCCTTTGCAATTCGGCAAAATTCAAAAACGCCGATCTCATTGCAAAACGTTTTGCCGGATTGACTCAAATGCCCGAAAAACGGTATATCCAATTCCTCGATCAGCACGATATTGCCAACAATGATTGGGATAATCGGGTCGAAAAACGGATCGGCTCCGATAAAATTAACGCCTTTTTTGTTCTCGGATATATGCTGCCCGGTACTCCGATGATCTATTGCGGACAGGAAGTATGCGATAAAAACCGGCATTCCATCTTCGGCCATGCGCCTATGGATGAGTCGGGCAAGATCATCGGACCTCCTCTTGTGATCGATTGGAAGGCGGGGAATTCGCCTGAAGGACGAAAGCGATTCGAACTTTTGAGTGCTCTTGGGAAAATTCGGAAAAATTATCCTGGTCTCTTCACGGGAAAAACCGTTTGGGTCAAAAACAGCTCCCCGCAGAACATAATCTCTTTCCTGCGCAAGGCTCCTGATCTTAATGTGTTGACGTTGGTCAATATTTCCGATCATCCGGTCCGATTTTCCGTAGAATCCGATTTCCTCAACATTCCGCTTCTGCAAAATGGAAAGATCGGCAAGGATCAATATGAACTTCCGGCGTTCGGCTGGCTAATCTTAAAATCTCAAGCTGTAAAATGAGATATCCTGCGGGGTAAAAAATAATCCAGGAAATCTTGCCGGTACTTGCAGAAAACGGTTCAAGTGAGTAAAATAGGGAAACATTATATTATTTTACACCGTCCTCGATATTTTGATTATCGAGTGCAATCCTTTTGACAGGGGAAAGTATGAGTTTACCTCCCGTTTACGATGATTTTTATCAGGTCTCCTGGAAACGATTTATTTTTCCCGGAATTCATCCGAAGGGAAAGATCATCGTTTTCGCGGTTTTTTTGATCCTGATCCTGATTTTTGGATGTTTTTATCCGCTTTGGACCCTTTCGATCCCCTTCTGGATCACTCTCGGACTGATCCTGTTTCCTCTTTTTGTCTTTGCCTGGTACTTTTTTCGAAATCCGGAACGTTTTTCTCCGGAGGATCCGCAGGTGATTATCGCTCCCGCCGATGGAATTGTTTCCGCGATTCGGACCATGATCCCCCCTCCAACTTTGGAGATCGGATCAAAGCCCCTGATCCGCGTCAGTATTTTCATGAGCGTTTTCAATGTGCACATCAATCGATGCCCTGTCGGCGGAGAGATCCGCGCATTGACTTATCATAAAGGAAAATTCGTTAATGTGTCCCATAAAGACAGCGATGATAATGAACGGCAGGAGATCTGTATTGAGCGATCCGATGGAATTCGAATCGGAGTGGTTCAGATCGCCGGTCTGGTTGCCCGTCGTATTTATTGTCCTCTGAAGGTCGGGGAAAATGTCCAGGCCGGCAATGTCTTCGGACTGATCCGGTTCGGATCCCGGCTCGATGTCTATCTTCCTGAAGGAACGCTTCCGCTTGTTCGGCCCGGACAAACCATGGTCGCCGGGGAATCGATCCTTGCCCGTCTGAATTCTTCCCCTTTAATCTCTCAAAATGAACCGGATCCCGGAGTGAATTATCATGAATCATGATAGAAAATTGAAGCAGCTTCTTCCAAACTCGGTTACCATGCTCGGACTCGCTTTCGGCGTCTCTTCTTTGAATATGGCCTTTTGGGGACAGTGGAAATACGCATTTTTCTTCATCCTTTTGGCGGCTGTTTTCGATTTTCTTGACGGTAAGGTTGCCCGTCTGCTCGGTGTTACTTCCCGATTCGGAATGGAATTGGACTCTCTTTCTGATATTATCAGTTTTGGCGTTTCTCCCGGATTCTTAATGTATCAGTGGACAATGGATCCCCAGGTCAAGATCAAGGTAATGGAAGAGGTCTCCAAGCGATCGGAAGCAATCGGAATAGGGTGGGGGATCGTCCTCTTTATGGTGATGTGCTGCGCGCTGCGGCTGGCCCGATTTAATACGACATCCGATCAGGAACGTCCGGATTACTGGAAGTACTTTTTTGTCGGTGTGCCCGCTCCCGCCGGGGCTGCGATTACGATGTTTCCCCTGATGCTTTGGCTCGCGACTCATGGACAGTATGAATGCTTCAGAAATCCTCTCTTTGTCCGGATCTTTCTGGTCTTCAGCGGAATCATGATGGCAAGCAAACTTCCGACGATCTGCTTTAAGCACCTTCGTTTTTCGGATAAAACGGTTTCCATTCTTCGTGTTGTGATCCTTGCCCTGATTGCGGGAACATTCTGCTTTCCCCTTTGGGTCCTCAGCTTCGTTTGCTTTGTTTACATAATTACGATTCCGATTGGGATCTTTTATTTCGTAAAGTTCCGAAGAGCTTATGAACTTGCCGCTCCTGCGAACGATTCATCGAAAGATCCCGTAAATCATTTTTCGGAAAATGAAGAGGAACAGAGTGGAATCCATTCGGAGGAAATCTGAGGCACAATGGAAATATTAGTCGTAGTTCTCGCGGAATTTCTTGCCGGATTGATTCTTCCGGTTTTTTTCATCTTTCTGAATTTTATCGGCTTGATCTTTCAATCTCTCTTTTTGGTACTGGAGTTCTTTTTTGAACTCTTTCTGAATCGAAAGAAGAAGAGTTCGCCGGATAAATCGGCCTTGACCGCCGAAGGCAAAACGGAAGGAGGATCTCCTGATTCGCAAACGGATCGGAAAGAATCGGTGAAAACGGCGCCGAGGACGGCTCCGAAAAGACGGCTTCATAAAATCGCCGTTTGGGGGTCATCGATCTGTCTGTTGATCTTTCTTGTTCCGATTGCCGTTTTTATTTTCGCAAACAGTTTTTTTGTCTCATCCGCCGCGCGAATGCTCCTTGTTCCAATCGAAAAGAAGACGGGCTATGAGATCCGGTTTGAAAAGGCGAAAGGGGATCTTTTCAGCGGAAAGATCGAGCTTGATACGGTTTCTGTTGTCCGGAAAGATCATCTGGTCAGCCAGGTGGATCTGAAAATCAAAGAGGTAATGGTCGATATTTCGTGGTCCGATCTGAAAGAAAAGCGCCTCGTTTTTGAAAAGGTCGATCTCGATCATATTACCGGACGCTGGGAACAGATCGCCAAGCCGGATAAACTGAAGCCGCGCCGTGATTATTTGATCCATGATCTTGATTTGAGTGATGTTCAGATCGATTTTGAGGATCGATCGAACGCGATTCATCCGTTTGATCTCAAGTTGCGAATCAATTCCGCACAGGTTCATTCGATGAGAAGTGATTGGGCCATTTACGATTTTCTGTCGCGGAGTAATGTGTTGGGAACGGTCAATGAAATTCCATTTCAAATCGTATCGACTTCCGGTGAGAATCAGTGCCGGATGTCGGATATTCCCGCGGACGGAATTTTTGCGTTTACCGGCAATCTTTTGAATTATGTCGATACCGGTAAATTGGACGTTCAAATTATTCAGAAGCCTTTACCGGAAGGCAAGATCGATATGGAATGGTCCCTTCTTTTAAGGGACTATTCAGTTCGCATTCCGGACAGTGGAAACAGTAAAATTCGAATCGCGCTTATTCCGCTTCAGGTGTTCATGAAGGAAAAAGCGAAAGATCTTCCGTTGAATTTTCATTTTCGACTGGAAGAGAAGATCTTTCGATATTCTTCATCGGAAGAGCTTATGGAGAACATTCGAATAATGATCAGTGAAAAACTGATGGACCAGATGAAAAAAATCCCCTTGAATTTTTGAATCACGGATATACACGGATGGACACAGATGGGGATTTTTACTTAATCCGATTGGAATTACCGATAACCGGCGCCCCGTAGTTGGCAGTGCAAAAAAAACAAGGACACAGAACGGGGTTCGAAGCGGTGTACGGCTGCCAATCGCGAGCCAGTAATGGAGGGCGCGAAGCGACCGGAACTTATAAACAGTGATTAGTGAGGGACCGGCGGCGCAGCCGCATACGGAGGGCGGTCGTCCCGGCCGCCCAGAGCGATATGAATTTTCTAAAAGAAGTCTAAAAGAGTAAAACAAAGATCCTTGAGAAGAGTTTGAATCACAACGGTTTTTAGAGATTTCAACTCCATCACAGAGCGGCTGCACCGCTGGTCCCCCGCTAATCAAAATTCTATCCGTGATTATCCGCGCTCATCCGTGGTTTCCAAAATTCTGCGCTCGGGCAAGAACCCTTCAAAGAACAAAATTTCATCGCAAACCCAACTTAAAAAATAATCCGTGGTTTTCGAACAGGCTCCCGATCTGCCAATAATCCTCTTGGGTATATCTGCGAAAATCTGCGGTTAAAAATACACGATCAGTATCGATACGTTTCGAATGTATTGTCGATCCAGATCGTCGCTTCTTCTGTCGTGAACTCCAGTACGCAAAATTCCGGATCGTTTTTGCCGAGAGGAAAATGATCGATCATCCAGTCCTGCCAGTACAGATCACTCTCTTTCGGATCAGTCAATACCCGGATCTTTCCGAGCAAAGTAACACCGTCGGCACCATTGTAAAAGCAGATGCTCGCTTTCGGATTCGCCAAAAAATGTTTCGTCTTTCGTGATGAGGTTCCGGTGGATACCCTGATCTTTTGAAATCCTTCGTTGGAAACCTTGACCAGAACACAGCCGCGCGGATAGCCCTCTTCCGTAATGGAACTGAGCACCAGGGTCGGACACTGATCAAGCAGCGCCGCCGATTTCCGTTCCATCTCCTCTCGATTGGAAGCCGGTTTCCAGCGT
>JAUNSU010000206.1 GCA_030539035.1 Planctomycetia bacterium | reverse complement strand
GTTCGTAATGGCCCGACGTCTCCAGCTTCTGGGAATCTCGACAGAAGTCGTCGCCCTGGGAGATCCGAATAAATATCAAAATGATGCCGCGATCCAACTGAATATACTGCGGGCGAGTAATCAGAGCCCCAATTCTGTTTGGTTCTTCGATTCCGGGGAAGAAGCCTGGGATCGATTGAAAGAGGGAATGGAGTGCGCGGATTGGCTTGTAGACGCTCTTTTGGGAACCGGTTCCCATGGTGCACTTCGCTCTCCATACGATCAAATGATCGCAAAGATGAACGATTCGGGCAAACCCATTTTCGCGGTCGATATTCCCAGCGGACTGGATCCGGAGAAAGGAACGGCTTCAGGCCCTGTAATCCGGGCGCGGGCAACTTGCACTCTTGCCGTAATGAAAACGGCGCTTTTGGAAGAAAGCGCGAAAGAATTTACCGGAATTCTGAATGTCGGCGATATTGGGATCTCCGTCGAGCATTTATTTGATTAAGCAAATTCTTTCCGCCTTCCCTGATTGTTAATCCGCGATTATGATCAACTCATGTGATTATCCATGAGTTTTTTCGCGGCGAGCAGAAATGAGATGAGTCCGCCAAGCGTTCCCAACGCTCCGATCGTTCTCAAGATATTGGTTCCCTGTTCGCCCACAATTCCCTTCAACTGTTCCGCGCCGTAAACGGATCCCATGATCAGGCCGGCGCCAACAAGAAGGATGATTAGAGAAATAAGACCCAATTTGATGTAAAATTTTTCCGCGGGACTTCTTTCAGCCATTTTTTCTCCTTTGCGATAAAAAGTGTTTTCATTGAAGATAATTTTTCAGGAACGAGAAGAAAAAACTTTCCGTTTGCTCTTTGATTACCTTCGTAAACGGGAAATTTTTAATGATCCGGCAAAATACCGCGAGATCATTAAACCACTGCCCTTATCATAATCATCCAAAAAGCTCTTGTCAAGTCAAAATAGGGGGGGGGGGGATAAAATGTGCAATTTTCTTCAAAAAACCTGAAAATATTTTTCCCGGAAGCCAAAAAAGAGGACAAGATCAGATTTGAACACCGTTAATCAATTAAAGGGAAATATCGAGAAAATAGGCGGTTGCATTCCGGATCAGATAAACACGACCGCTTTTATTCTTCGGATCAGAGGCGAGTTCTTTCCATTGTTCGACAATATAGGAAAGATCATCGAGCGAGGTAACCCCCCAACGATTTTCTTCACTGTCTCCCACCACAAATCCAAAGATCAAATCTCCTTTTTGGAGCTTCTCTTTCTGCGCATGAAAAACACTGGAATCGGCAACTTCATCAACGCGAACACCGCCGGCGGGATAGATTTTGAATTTGCCCATGGAAATCACCATGAGATCGGGATAGATCCTTTGATACTCTTCCCGGGAAACCGGCGCGATGCGGATTCCGAATTCTTTCCAGAGATAATCGCTTTTGGAATCGGATTTTTTGAGATCTTTTTGGGAGAAAATGATCTTTTCCTCTTCCCGTAAGACCGGATATTCAGAAGAAGAAGCTCCCGACTTGATCTTTCGCTGATCCGCAGTTCGATAAAGAGTCGTTTCTTTTTCATTCGCGGGCAAACCGTAAGAAGGAGAAACGCCCGCCGCTTCGAAAGCCGCATTGACCGGAGAGGATATCGGCCGGGAAGCCAATACGGTCATCTCGTCCGATTTATCGATCGCACGCCCAAAAGCAAGCGATGTTCCCAGCTCTCTTCCATCGCGAAAGACCGAGATCTCGATTTCATCAAGCAGCTTTACGCCGATCAGGGAACAGGTAAAATCCAATGGGGTCCGAACGGAATAATGATTGGAAGAAATGATGATATCCCCTTTTTTGATCCCCGCCAACGCCGCAGGACTTTTCGGGTCCACCGACAGAACGGCGCAATGAATCTGATCGGATCGTTTTTTGTCGCTTTCAAGTTTTTTGGACACTCTTTCCAGCTTCAATCCATGATGATTGATACGGGCAACCGTATCGCGAATCATGCGGTCCGCGATTTCGGAAACGATATCGGAAGGAATGGCGAAAGCGATATTTTCCGCCCCTTCGCGAACAGCGGCATTCAAGCCGATCATTTCTCCATCGACATTGATCAGAGGCCCGCCGGAATTACCAGGATTGATCGCGGCATCCGTTTGGATTACATTTTCATAATACAATGTATCGCTTGCCTTGAGAGGACGATTAAGTCCGCTTACGATCCCTCGGGAAACAGAAGCTTGATATCCGAACGGATTACCGATCGCAACCACTTCCTCGGCCAAAAAGACCTTTTTGGATTCACCGAAGGAGATTCGGGCCAACGGCGCAATCGGATCGATCTTTAAAAGCGCCAAATCTGTCGCAAGATCATTTCGAATGAATTCGACGTCCCGATAAACGGTTCCGTCGTTTGTTGTAATCTGGATTTTATGCAAACCTTTTACAACATGATAATTCGTAATAATATATCCGCGTTCGTCGATGATCACGCCCGTTCCCATTCCGATATGGGTAATATTTTCGCGCGCCTGTCCGATATTTTGAAGAGTTTCTCCATTTTTTTGAAGTTCGGCGGCTTCATACTGCTTTTCGCCCTGAATGCTCACAACGGATCCGCTCGCTTTGGCAACGGCCCGAACAAACGATCCCCGGCGATCCTGTTCCATCGCGGAAATATCATTTTCCGATTCTTTGCTTCTCGTCTGCGCAAAAAGGGAATTTTGTGCGAACTCGACGACCATCCCCGTTATTAATGCCCAAAGCATAAATAATATTAAAGATGCTGCCGACTTCCTTGCCGCATTTTTCATCGATTATCACCAAACTTGTTTTTGTTCACCAAGTCCGTTTAGGAACAGGGTCTTTATATTAAATCCGCACCTTTCTGATACGAACTTTTAACCTAATCGGTAATATCGGAACCTGTCTTTACCTTCACTTGCCGAAAAGCGATATTTATTCCTATTTTTTAAAAGAGGTAAAATAGAAGACATTAAAATAGAAAAGATAAACAGACTACACGTAATAAAAAGAAAGATTCCGGTCGTCCTTTGGGGGCGTTCGGAATCTTTTTAGATGATCGTCTATTTATACAGGAGCGAAAAAGGATCGCGCAATTATTTTCCGCAGCCTTCACAGGAGCAGGAATCTTCTCCGGCCCAATCTTCTTGAATATAATCTACGGTAATTTTGGAATGGATTCCTCCGCGAGGAGTAAAATCGGCGGTCAATCGCATATATCGGGGCTCCAAAACAGCGACAAGATCATCCAAAATGCGATTGGTGACGTTTTCATAAAAAATACCTTCATTCCGAAATTTCTGCAAATAGAGCTTTAAACTTTTCAGCTCTACGCATTTTTGATCGGGGATATACTCAAAAGTAAGGGTCCCGAAATCGGGCTGTCCTGTTTTTGGACAAACCGAGGTAAATTCCGGACACACATGTTCGATCGTATAATCCCGATTCGGATAGCTGTTTTGAAAAACTTCGAGTTGACTTCGATCCGGTTTTCCGGAAACTGCGTCTTTGGTTTGCTTTTCCTGCTTCATTTTACTTCCTTTTATTCTTTAGATTATTCTTCAGGTATTATTCTTTAGGCCAAATATTATCGAGGGAATTTTTGGAAGAGGATCCCTTCCCGGTATTACCTGTTCCCTTCCCGGATTTTGTATCCTTTTTGCCTTTTGCTCCCTTATTTTTCAAATCGGCTTTCGAAGGAAGATCTTTTTTCTGATCCGGTTTTTTGGCTTCAACCGCTTTGGGAGCATTCGAATCAAGAGGCTTTAAAACCGGTTTCTTCACTTCCAAATCTTTCTCATCCTTTTTGGAAGAGGAAGCCTTTTTCTGATCCGGTTTTTTCAGTCCTTCCGGGATTTCCCGCCAAGGTTTTTTGA
>JAUNSU010000084.1 GCA_030539035.1 Planctomycetia bacterium | reverse complement strand
GCTCCTGTGGAAATGTTCCGATGGAAATGCTCCTGTGGATGGATCAAATTTCTTTAATCCAAGAGAAATCAATATGATTCGAAATCCAAAAGGATTTTTAACGGATGGGGTAAAAAATCCTTTTGGCATTTTTTCCTTTTTTATTTTGCCGGCTTAACGGTAAAAACCGACGGATCAATTTTATCAGGTTCCAGGGACAAAATCAACGGGGTGGTGTTTACTTTTGCGAAGACGGGATCCAGAACAGAAACCCCTTTGTAAAGTTTTTCCATTTCTCCTTTTTCGTTTTTAAACTCTCCGTCCTCAACATCTTTCATTTTTTGGATGAGAACTTTATACTTGCCGGGAACGGCGCCTTTGTACTTGCCGATGGTGAGGACATTCAAGGATCCGTCCGGAGCGGTTGTTCCTCCCACACTCCATTTTCGATATTGGGAATCTTCCGGGATCAGTTGAACGGACGCGTTTTCGACCGGTGATCCGTCTTCAAGAACGATTTTAATGGAACAGGGAAGGAGCTTTGGCAAATCCGCGGGAAGCTTTTCTCCGGAGCATCCGACAAAAAGAAATAAAAGCGCGATCGTTCCCATTCCGCATAAAATATTGATTTTCACTTTGTTTATCCTTTTATTGATTGTGGGGGAACGCGGGTTTAATGGAAGCCCGCGTATGATTTTAAAGAACAGTTCTGAAGAAATTACAAACTTCGGTTTTCACCGCCGGCGATGCTTCCCATCGCGCCCCAGATCCCGAAGGGAGAAATTCCTGTACTTACAACGGTTGAGGTGAGCGTTCCGCAATCCACCGTATTGGAGACAAATCGGACCGAAGCGTCGAAAAGAAGGGTGTTCACTCCGCCGGAATGCCCGCTCGATGCGGTAATAATCGATCGCGATTGGGTAATATCCGATCTACTTTTATTACTTGCGCAGGAGGGGGAATTCGGGGGAAGTAATGTGTTGAACGAACAAAAAGCGGCGAATCCGTCGGACCAGCGTTTGCCGGGCCATTGCGCGGTGAATTCGGATCCCGCCGCAAAGAAACCTCCGGAATCTTTCAGAGCACAGGCATTGATATCGCACGCTGTTGCACTGTCGTAATTGATCACATCGTCTTCCGCTGTTCGGATGGTTCCCCGTCCGACTTTGGGTTGGTTGGTTTCGCAGAAAGAATGTTCCGAGGCGGCGATTGTATTACTGGTTCCGTCGACAATCGCGGCGGTACTTCGATACTCCGGCGGTGCATTGATATTGTGAAAAGTAAAGACCCCGCGGGTATTTTTGGTGTCTGTGGTGAGCCGCATATTTTCGATCCAGTCTCCGCAGCTTACCAGGTAGCTGTTTCTTCCCAATCCGCTGTCATCTCCAGAGGTTTTCCCGATATTCTGATTGACATCCGGTTCGGAAGGACACAAAAGCGTGGGAATCTGCCGGTTAAAAGGCTCCCGGCTCCCATAGGGTTCTGTGGTCGGAATTTTCTGAATCGCAAGATCATAAATCGCCTGCTGTTCAATATAGGGGCAAAGAGAGACAAAAACAGACATTCGATATTGGCTGTATTGGGTTTTCGGTCCGCAATGTCCTCCGGGAAAGGTTGTGTAAATGTCGTGGTAATTGTGCAGGCCGATTCCGAGCTGCTTGAGTTTATTGGTGCATTCCATGCGACGGGCCGCTTCCCGCGCCGCTTGCACCGCAGGCAATAATAATCCGATCAAAATTCCAATGATCGCGATCACGACCAGCAATTCCACCAAGGTAAATCCCAGTTTTTTTTGAACTTTCATTTTCTTTTTTCCTTTCACTTTATCAATGAAGTTTTTCGATCAATCGATTTCAAACATCTTTTAATTTTTACGGTTTACTGATTTTTTTCAGCTCTTCCGGAGCAAGGGCCCGATCATAAAATGAAAAATCTTCGATCGTCCCCCCGAAATACCGGGAAGCAACTCCTCTGTCGAAGTCCTGAACATTTCCCAAGGTTGCGCCAATCACTTTTAGAAGCTGAGGATTATTCCAGGGAGAAGATCCGAGCAGCTTTCCGTCCAGATAATGAGAGATCCGTTTCCGATCGGAATCCGCAACGACCGCAAGCTGGGACCATGTTCCAAGTTGACGGGACGTAAAGGCAACCTGTGAATCGAAGTATTCGAATTGTGTATCCGATGTCTTGCTTTTTCCATGAAGTTGAAAACGAATTCGCCCATCATTCAGAATTTGCCAAAGAAATGTCGAAGGTTCCGATACATATTGTTTGTCCGCAAAAAGAACATTTCCGTTCGAACGGAGCACGTCCAGGCGGACGGTTGCGATCAATGTCAAATTGCGCCAAGATCCGGTCAATCCCAGTGAGATCAGATCTCTTCGATTTCGAAAACGGACAGAATTCGTCGAATAATATCGCCCTTTATCGGTTGCGCATCCCATAATTTGCGCTTCTTTCATTAAGGAATATCCTTGTTCAGAGAGGTTGGGGATCCTGTTCCGAACGCCCTCATTGAAATTAAGATAGACAAGAAGAGAGGGATCCTTTTTCCTCTGAAGAAATTCCGCATTTTCCTCTTCCTGTTTTTTCTTTACCCAATGTTCAAGGCGGGAAAAGAAGCTTTCAGAAGAGATATAATTCGATTCCAAGCAAGGTTTTATTTCCGGTTTTCGGGCAAGATCGACAAGAGCGGCCGATCCCGCCTTAATATTCAAGGGCGGCATCTTCTCTGCGGAGAAAACATCTGCCGATCCTTTGATCATATCCAGCCGGCTTGTCTTTGCATCTACGTTGACCGCGAATTCTGTCCCGCGGTCGGTAAACGTTGCAAATGGAGTGATTATCGAAAAACCGTTTGCCTCTTTTGAAATCGATGCGCTTAAAGAACCGTGATTGCAATAAAGGCTTTTGGATCCGTTGATCACACATTCCGAAGGACCTTCGAGAATCAGCTGCGCTTCATTTTTAAAGCGAATTTTAACCGTTCCGGATTGAAGATCCAATTTGTTCGTTTCCAGATACTGGTTCCGTTTATAGATCTCCGATCCCGGCTTCCATACGGCGTCGATCATTTCTTCTATTTGGGCAATCCCGGAAAAAGAGACAGGTGAATTTCTTTTTTGATCAAGATAATGATCAATCGTAAGGCCAGTGCAAAGAACGATTAAAAGAGTGAAAGAGAGAATAAAAAGAAGATTGGATCCTTTTGTATGCTTTCTTTCTTCGGTAATGATTCTTTTTTGTCCGGGAATTCCTTTTTTCAAAAAAACGATAAAAGGATTTTCCTTTTTCTTTTCTTCCGTTTGAATAATTGGAACAGGACAGGGAATCGCCGTTTTCTCATAAGCAACAAGATCGTCCAGAAGTTTTTCAAGATCTTCGATGCTGCCGCCGGCTTCTTCTTTTTCTTCCTTTTCCGCTTTTTGAAGAGTATCCGCCAATTTGTATTTTTCATGAAGCAAGAAATCGACAAACATATTTTTCCGGACATGCCGAGCGAAATCCTCGTTTTTTTCCAAAAGAGCAAGAAAAACGGTAAGTTCTTCATCGGTGATCGTTCCCGATACATACTGTTCGGCGAGATAAAGGGGATGATTTTTTAACGATTCCGCGGTATTCCCATCATGAATCTTATTTTGAGAACCGTTCTCTTGAGGATATTGAAGATCACTCATCCGGAACCTCGACTTTCAGTGTTTTTTCTATGCAATCATGAAGGATCGCGCGGATCCGGCTCATGATCATACACAGATTTTCCGGTTTCTTTTCCATTTTGGATGAGAGCTCCGAGTAAGGAATATTTTCAAAATAATACATTTCCAGTAATTCCCGATGGTGCGGGGAAAGCTTTTGAAGACATAATTCCAACGCAAGGATCTGTTCCTCCAATTGAGTTTTTTGGAGAAAAGATTCTTCATAGGATTCTTTCCAGATAATTTCCGCGGCTTTTCGCAGTTTTTCGGGAAGGTCCTTGATATACTTTTGCCAATAGCGCAAAGCGATGATCTCGGTAATCCGCTTTAAAAGCGATTTTACCTTACCCGGATCATATTCCCACTGTTCCGCTTTTTCGACGAAATCGATATAGGCATCGTGCGCAATATCGTCCTGAAGATGGCGGGCAGGGGCTTTGCGGTAGGCGATTGTCCGGACAAAAGCATAATTTTGCAGAAAAATTTCGGCGGCTTTTTCCCGCGTCAATCGCGGTTGTTGGGGAAGGGATTCGTTTTCCATAAAATTTCCTTTCTTACCATTAATATTACCAAATTCGCGCGGATTTTCTAACAGATATTTTTCCCATAAAAAGAAATTTTCTAAAATATTCTTTTTTTCCAAAGGGAAAACTGTACTTTTCGAAGGTTTTATGATATGATTTTTCCGTATGGGGGAGGGAATTCCCGCGATTTGTTCACAAACATTATGGAAAGGATAATATTGAGGATATTCTGATGAAGCAATTTAATCGATTGATCATTGTTCTTTTTCTCCTTTGTTCCTGTTCTTTCGGAGCAGAGATCCCGATACCGAAAACGGCCTCCGTTCTTTACGATTGGACTTTTAAAAGTTCGGCCGATTACAAAGACTGGAAGGTTGGCAATATTACTCATCCCGAATTTTCTCAAGGAGTATGGAAATCGCAATATACAGGAAGCGACCCGATGATTTTTCCCCCGAAGATCAATCTTGACGCCAAACGGGGACAACTGGTTGAGATCCGAATGAAATCCAATGGAATCGGAAAAGGGGAATTCTATTATACAGATACAAATGAAGGCCCTTTCGGCGGATTTCATACAAAAAAAATGGACTTATGGCCGATCATCCATGATGGGAACTGGCATACTTATCAGATCATTCCAAACTGGTCCCGTTTAAAGAAAATTATAAAAGTTCGAATCGATTTCGGGGGCCCCTACGCGAATATGTTCAACGCTTCGACGCTGGAAATTGATTACATACGCATTATCGATCTGAATTACAAAGACGCTCCCAAGGTCGATCCCCATTGGAAAAGCGATCGTATTCAATCGGAATGGAAAACGGAAAGTGCGAATGAAAAGAGCTCCATCAGCAGCAATCTGTTCACTTTCGACGCCGACGAAGCGGGCGAATGGCTCTATTTCAAAGCGCGAGGGTCCAAAAAATCGGATTCCGCTTCTCCTCAAAAGGCAAAATTCCGATTTCTTTCGGAGTCGATGAGCGATTTTTCCGAACAGATCTTTATGTATGATCCGGGAAATAATACCTATAATATCGATCTTTCCTCCAATGTACATTGGACGGGCAAGATCCATTGTATCCAGTTTTCTTTCCCGGAAGAGAACGTCCGGATCGAAGAGCTGAAAGTCGGGAATAAACCGGAAGGAGACGGGCATCTTGAACTTCTGGAAAATTGTCCGGCCAATCCGTTGAATCGGGCGAATAATGAGATTCCTCTTCAACTTGTATTTTTTAACAGCGGCGGATCGCCCCTGAAAGGACTTCGCTATTATTTGAAAACCAGTGATCGGGAAATCGGCGGATCACTTCCGGAAATCCCCGTCTTCGAAAAACAGGAGATCCAGATCATTCTGAACGGGCTGGAAGAAGGCGTTTTTGAATCTGTTCTCAATGTTGTCGATGAAAAAGAGAATATCATTCTTTCCGCTCCGGTGAAAATTGATGTTCTTCCCGCTTTGAATTTCCGAAAAGTCTCTTATGTTCCCGCTCCGATTCCTGCGGAAACCGATTATGAAATTGGGGCCCTTTACTTCCCCGGCTGGAGTAAACGAGAAGCCTGGGATCGAATCCGGACAAGCCAGCCGATTCGCAAGCCGATCCTGGGGTGGTATGATGAATCGAATCCCGAAGTGATCGATTGGCAAATCAAATGGGCCAGTGAAGCCGGAATCAAATATTTCTTTGTCGATTGGTATTGGAACAAAGGATCCCAGCACCTGGACCATTGGGTTAAGAATTTTCCAAAGGCGAAATATCATTCTTATCTTAAATGGGCAATGATGTGGGCCAATCATAATGGACCCGGAAGCCATTCCGTCGAAGATCAGACCGAGGTAACCCGATTTTGGATCGAAAACTGCTTTAATTCGCCCGATTATTATACGATCGACGGAAAGCCGGTCGTAATGATCTGGAGTCCTCAGCAGATGGATAAAGATCTGATCGATATCGAATCGAAAAAAGGAAATCTCCTCAAAAAAGGGGAAGGGGTTAAAATTCTTCTCGACCTCAGTCGAAAAATCGCGGTCGAAGCCGGATACAAAGGGATCTATTTTATCGCAATGAAGTGGCCGGAAGCGTCTGCTGATCCCAAAGATATTCTTTGGCTGAAGGAAGCCGGATTCGATTGCACCTCCCTGTATCATTTCATGTCGCCCGGAAATGTCCCTGTGGATCGTCTTCTTTATTCTTTCGATTATGTCGTTAATGAGTCGAAAGAGTATTTGGAAGCGCGTCAAAAATCGGGAGTACTCCCTTTTCTTCCGAATCTTTCCACCGGATGGGATTCGCGTCCTTGGCATGGGGACCGGCAAACGGTCGTTTATGGACGAACCGTCGAAAAATTCAGGAAAATTTGTCTGGATGTGAAAAATTTTGCCGATCGTGTTCATCAAAAGCGAATGATACTTGCCCCATTGAATGAATGGGGAGAAGGATCCTACGCGGAACCGAATCTGGAATTCGGATTTGGAATGTATGAGGCCCTTCGCGATGTTTTCTGCAAGAAACCGCAAGGCGGATTTCCTCCTTATTACGGTCCTTCTGATATCGGGCTTGGTCCTTACGATCTTCCTCCAGTTGCTCCGAAGATCAAACGAACGGCGTGGGATTTCGATGATAATACACTTCAGGAATGGAATCCTTCCGGAGGTGTTAAAAATGTGAAGACGGAAAACGGGATCCTTTCCTGCATTACGTCAACCCGGGATCCGATCTTTTATCAAAAATTTGATCCCATGAAAACCGGAGAATGGAAGAAATGTGTTCTTCGGATGAAGGCGGAGAATTTAAAAAGTGCGGATATGATCCAGATCTTTTGGGATCCTTTCGGCGGAAACGCATCCGAGCAAACGAGTCTGCGTGTTCCGATCATTAACGACGGGCAGTTCCATGATTATGAATTTGATTTGGCCGGCAACAAACTTTGGCGCGGTCGAATCACCGGACTTCGACTGGATCCCTGCTCTTCGGAACAGGTCAATATTTTTATCGATTCCATTAAACTTTTACCGTAAACAGGAGTAAAATAGCATGAAAAGACGATTCTTTCTGGGATCACTCGCCGGACTTGGCGGATTTCTGATTTCGGGATCCGCACAGGGAGTGATTGAAGATAATCCCGTCCTTAAGGATGAAAAGAAGAAAATGGATCTGAACGATATTGTCGATTCATTTCCGATCCTCCAGAATCCAACGCCTGATGGAATGAGTGTCTGTTGGGCGATTCGCCGGCCGGGGACAGGATACGTGGAATGGGGAACGACCCCTAAGCTCGGAAATATTGCCCGGGATTCTTATGCCGGGCTCTTTCCGTATGAGGATCGTTTTCTTTCATCACGCATCGAAGGACTTTTGCCGGGAACAACCTATTACTATCGAACGGTGTCGATCGGAATGGACTTTCCGCAATACGGAAAAATGCTCTCCGGAGATCCTGTTTACTGCAAGATCCATTCGTTTAAGACCCCGGATCCGGCGGCGAAAAAGGCCTCTTTTTTTGTAATGAACGATACTCATGCGAATCAAGCCGTTCTTGACCGGTTGACGCAAAAGATCCTGGAAAAGAAACCGGATTATACCCTTTGGAACGGGGATACGATCGGGGATATCAATTCGGCGGATCTGGTTGTAAAAGGGATTATGCAGGCGGGCAATCGACCGTATGCGTCGTCCATTCCGCTTCTTTTTGCGGCGGGAAATCATGATCATCGCGGACCTTGGGCGCGCAATCTGGTGAAAGCATTTCTTCCCTGGAATACTGCTGATCCGGAATTCCGGACACTTGCCTGGAATTTTTCTGTGCGGCAAGGACCGCTTGCGATTCTTGGAATGGATACGGGAGAAGACAAGCCGGACAAACATCCGATTTGGAAAGGACTTGCCGATTTCGACGATCTTCGAAAACTTCAGGCGCGCTGGCTTGAGAAAACCTTGAACAAACCGGAGATCAAGAGCGCTCCCTTTGTCGTTGTTTGCTGCCATATTCCTCTGTTTGATCCGGATCCGGCGGCCAATCCGGGCGAAATTCTCGAAAATTGGGCCGATTGGCAAAGCCGATGCGCGGAACTCTGGGGACCCATCTTCAATAAATACGGTGTTCAGGCGGTGATTGTCGGGCATAAACATCGATTGATCCCGTCGAATCCTCCTGATGAAAAGCGAAAATGGTTCCAGATTCGCGGAGGCGGTCCGAATCTGGAGAGCAACGGCGCGTTTATCCATGTTTCTGCGGATCAGGAGAAAATGGTGATTTGCCGGGAAATCCTGAAAGACGGCTCCTGTGATGAAGAATGGTCCTTTAAAAAACGATTTTGAATGAATTTTCTGGTTCTCCGTATTATTCACATTAAAAAAGGACATCGCAAGATGTCCTTTTTTAATGTGAATAATACGGAAAAGACCGGGAATTACTTCAGTAAAAGAAGCTGCTCAAGGACTTCCTTGCGGACTTGATCGGCAAGAGATCGGTCGGTTACCGTTTTCCATTCGATTTTGTCGGTTCCCGGCGAGGAAAGGACCCGATCGACACCTTCTTTCAATACCTTTTTCGCCTTTTCCGCCGCGTCTTTTTTCTTCGGATCGGAAGAACTCTTTTCGATTTCGCCGGCGAGCATACTCAGTATTTCATAATCCTGGGCGCTTTCTCCAATCGCGGCCAGCTGCTTCGCACTGAAGACCTGGGAATCGTTCGGATCGATAAACATCGGCGTAAATCCATTTCTCGACAAGAGATATTCATTCCAGGAAGATGCGTCTGCTCCGTCCCCCAATGCCCAGAAGAAGGATGCTTTGGCTCCAATCTGGAAGCAATGCCAAGCCTGCAATAAAAAATAATTATACGGATCCAAAAGACGAACAGGGCCGCTGCAAGAATAAAAATGAAGCGTCTTTCCCGACTTTTGCGCTTCAGGATAGTACTTCGTAAACTCTTTGGGATTCGCAAGCCATTGCGGCCGGTTCGGACAAAGAACATCGGAAATACTCAGAACCGATTCCGGCATTTTCGTGGGATTGGAGAAGATGGGATCTTCCCAAATATGGAATTCCGGAGCTGTCTTTTTAATCGCTTTTCCCCAAGCAACCAGATTATCAATGGAAGCGTGTGAAAGCCCGGGTTCATCGACAACAAGGAGATGGATCCGGTGCGGATCAACTCCCTTCTTTTTGAACCAATCGCGCCAAAGAGCGGCCCATTTTCCGACTGAATCTTCGAATTCCGGTGTATTGACTTTATGTTTTCCGAAAGATCCGCCTGCGGAAAGAAAGATGAAATATTCTTTCGCGTCGGACCAAAGTTTAAGCCAATTCTCCATGGACTTTGTGTCGATTTCCACCGGCGTATTTTTATTGTCCGTTAATTTGTACTGCATCATGATCCGGGGATTTCCCCAAGGAGCGTTGACATGATTTTCGCGGCAGATCCGGAGAAAAGAATGAAGGTTTTTTTCGTTGACACTGTAAGCGGGCAAGGAATTCGTATAATCCCAACCGCCGATGAACAGGGACGTTTTTTTCGGAAAATCGATCGGCCAAAGTTTAAAAGACGCGTTCTTTTCGGCGATTTTTTCACCCTCCTTATTTTTAAAGAGAAGGGTAAAATCATAATTGCCTGGCTCGGAAATCCGGGATCCGTCGATCGTGATCCAGATCTGGGCGGCCAAGCCCGGATAAACGGTAATCGAATCGCTTTTGGCTCCGTCGAGTTTTACTGGAACAAGGGCCGCCTGAACGGGAACCGATTGAAGGGTATCGGTCCAGGGAACATGGAATAAAGAAATCGCGGGAAGAATATTTTTTCCCTTATTGTCGACCTCCGCAAAGACATCAACCGGTTCTTCCATTGCATTGTAAAGATTAACGGCAATGGAACGCTTTTCTCCCTTGATCAAATCGACCGAAGAAGGAACGGACTTTCCGGGATCAACGTCGAAGGGCGAATACTTTTCCCATCGATTTACCGCTTCCGCTTTAAAGGTAAATCCGTATTCCTGATTCCAGAGAAGACCATGCAGCGCAAAAAGACGTGCGTGATCCTCATTATACGGAAAGATCGTTTTAAAGGAAGGATCTTCCGGAACAGGGCGATTCCGCAGTTTATTGCGGGTCGTCTCCGTTGTTTTAAAGAGAAGATTTTTCAAAAGCTCATCAAGTTTTCCTTTGCGGGAAAGCGTGATCAGCTTTTCGTTCAGATCCCGAACATCGGACTCATATCGTTTATGGATCAAAATACCGGTCCGCAGTTTATCTCCGTACTCCTTGATCGATTCGATCGGAGTGCCCTGAATCGGCTCTTGCAATAAGGATTCCGGACCGCGAAAGATCTCGATTTCATCAGTGAAAATAAAAGGTCCAAAAGTGAAGAGCGCGAGCTGAACGAACCGCCCTTTAGTGCGGAGATTTTTACTTGTGATCTTTCGGATCGCGTATTTTTCATTATCGAAAGGGATTGCGGACCGTTCGACTTCGCTTTTCATGATTTCATCGGTCTGGAAAAATTTCTTTCCGTCCTCGCTGACCAGAACAACCGCCGCATAGGGCCAGGTAACCCCCGCTCTTCCCGCCGCGCTTGTAAAAGAAAGATGGGAAATCGGTTCGACTTTTCCAAGATCGATCGTGATCAGGACCATTGGACAATGGGCCCATCCCACTGTTCCCTTTTGGGTCCAGAAATGCTGATCTGTTGTTTTCCCGTCTGTCAATTGGATCTTGTCGTCCGGATCGGTGCAGTACTGGTATGTTGGTGCGGGAGAGAGGGTGTATTTCTTTCCCGCCGCAAGATTGACCGTTGAAAAAAACTCTTCTTCACATTTTTTCTCTTTTTCGCACGCGGTGAGAGGACACACTGATCCGATTGCAAACAGCGCAAGAAGAAAACAAAGTCCTTTTTTCATGGGATACCTGTTCATTGGTAAAATTCTTTTTGAAAACCGATCTATTTAAAACGAACACAATAAGGAATCGCGTCTTTTGCTTCAACCTGAAATTGAACAGCATCTCCTTTGCGGACCAAGGGAACATTTTTCCCCTTGCAGGTGATCGACTCAATTTCCCGCCCGATTTTCTTCTGATCCAAAGAAACCTCGAATTTCGGCAAGGTCGGAAGGGGCAAAAGGGTCCACTGATCTTTTTGAGGAACAACCGAAAGGGCGCCGAGTGAAGAAATTCCTTTCCATTCGAAAGGAACCGTATTTCCCTTGAGTCGCATATACAGATCCCGAGGTTCCGACATGGAAACGGGCCTGATTTCCGCAGAGACCGATCCTCCTTTGCGGCTGATCTTCAGTTCGGCAATGGAGTATCGATTTTCTTTGGCGTTTTCGCCCATCAGGGGAAATCTTTTAAAGGTTTTTTCATCGTAAAGACCGACCATGATATGATAAGTTCCCGCCGGAATATTGTCCGGGATCGTATGAATCATGTTCGATCCCAATTTCAGATTTCCATGAAGGGCCGATTCGGGAACGTCGAATTTTCCGCTGTGCGAATACCACCCTTTGGCTTTATGTCCGTATCCGCGGTAAGGTTCGAAGATATGGACAAAGAAGAGAAGGCCCTTTCTCGGCAGTTCATCAATTTGCCAGTTGATCGTGATCTGGAATTGATTGGATTTCAGTATCTTGAAAGAATCCAGCGAAGGAGTGATTGCGAAGATCTCCTGATGCGAATGTCCGCGTCCGTTCATATAGAAGGAGTCGGATCGCTCGGAAACCTCAATGATCTCCTTGGGGGCTTTCGGATTGCGGAAGATGCCCGAGAGGATCTTTCCATTTTGATCAAATACACAGTATCCGTAGAGAGGGAGAACGATATTGTCCTTGATCGTCCAATCATTATTTCCGCGGTTGGCGTAAACTTTTGTTCCATCGGACCAGATCACAATTTGCCGTTGAATATTCTCGGCACCGTTTTCCCGATCGAATTGAACGGATTTGATCTCCTTGTCGGCGAGTTGACGGGCAACATTTTGTGCGAGGTAATACTTTCGGACACTGTTCGGATAGACATTATGAAGATCAACCATCAGATCGAGTCCGCCGAGAATTTCCGCGCAGATATAATCATCGCTTATCGGACCGTGAAGGATCGAATTGCGAAGACCCGCGTATCGGGCGGGATATCCGGCTCCATGCCGCGAGAAGTTCGTATGGTTTACGGCGGCAAACCAGGGAGTTCTTGCCCACTTTTCGCAGGGAATTGCCATTGTCCACGCTTCCCATTTCTGGGAGAGCCGAATCCATTGGGCATCGGCGCTGTCCAACCCGCCGATCAGGAAGTCGGATCCGGCTTCGCTGACCGAGATCCCGCTGATCCCGTCTTTTGTCAACGCTTTATCGATCGATTTGAACGCATCCGACCAGCAGCGCAATGTCGTCGAAAGAGGGTAATACTTTCCTTCGCGGTCAAGATAAGCAAACGGTGATGCACTGGAAAAGACATCGACAAAAAGTGCGTCTGTTTCCGGAAGCAGTTCTTTGCATCGATTCAGATTCTTGTCGAGGAAAGGCTGGAAAAGATCCGGGCGCCATTGATAGCTTTGAACACCTTTTCCATGATTGATCCAGGCCTTTTTGGGCTGTCCGTTTGCGTTGAAGGTAATATATTTATAGGAATAATCGTTTGCATCCGGATAGAAATCGATATAATTATCGTGCAGTGCGAAAGGAATCTTTCGGGAAGTGCAGGAGCGGATCAGATCGCGAAGTTCCCAGATCGCGCCCAACCCCGGAAATACAAGAGTTGGATCATCTTTATCTCCGAAAATATCGGGAAGACGAACATCGTATCCCCAGCGCTGCCAGCAATGTTTAATGAACATTGCGTCTTCGATTCCGTATTGGAAGGCTTTTTCCAATTCTTCTTTATTTGAGGAGTAGGTTCCTCCCCATACATCGTAAACGAATCGGCCCGCCTTTCGGGCAACCCCTTTTCCGGGAGCGCGGTACCAGGGAGAAAGGGAACGGAACTGGATCGCGGCGTCGAGAGCGCCTGTTCTTCCCGGAAGAATTGCGTATCGAACAGGACCGAGTGTTTCCAGCGTTGCGATGTTCTTTTCCGGATCGACCTTTAAACACCGGGGAGCTGTTGACGCGCAGTGAAGAAGCGACATTCCATTCTTGTAATCGAATCCGACATGGCTCGTTGAAAGATTATGTCCGTCTGCTCCAATTTGAAATGGGGATTGCGGATTTTCGACAGCATATCCATGTCCAAAGTAGACTTTCTGGACAGCCTGATCCGATTCCTGGAACGCGAAGGCTCCGATTCGCTCCGGATTGGATTCCGGAATTTCCAAAATGAAAAGACCGTTCTTTACATATGCGGAAAGGGAAAGATTGTGAATCTGATCCATACAAACGACTTTGGCGGAAGTCGTTAATATTCCTTTCGCGGAATCCCAATTCATCTCGATGGATTCCAGAGATCGATCCAAGATGGGCAAAACGAACCTGCCGTCGAGTGTCAAATAAAAACCCTTATACTGAATGGATCTCTTTTTTATCGGATCCTGAATTGTAAGCGATGCGTCGAAGAGTCCTTTTTCACCTGTATGAACGATCGCTTTCATTTCGTTGGCGAGATCAAAGGTGTAATCTTTCTTTTTCAGTTTACTTGCTTTTTTCGAGGAACCGTCGGAGCAGAAAATATTCAGATCGCTCAGATAGCAGCCGTCGCAAACGGTATTATTTTTCGGTCCGGGATTGAATTCGACGGAAAGAATCATTTTTTTGCCCGCAAATTCGGAAAGATCCGCCTTTTGATCCACCCAGCTCTTACTGGTTGTATGAATTTCGTGAAGGATCTTGCCCGATTTTCCGATTTCATTTCCCCAGATGCGGAAGGTAACCCCATCGCTCAACGGTTCATTGGGACCGGATTTTCGAATGGCGCAGCCGAAGGCCAACTCGATTTTTTTCGCGTTGGGAAGTGTGATCGGATAATCAAGCCAAAGGCTTCCGCCTTTGGGAACATAAGGGGGATGCGCACAGAACGCCTGCCGGCTTTCTCCTTCGCAGGCGACTTCATATTTGACCAGGGAGGCTTTGCATTCCTCGAAATTGCCAAACCAATTCGGTCCGAGTTCTTTTTTCTCCCCTTTGAAGTAGAACCAAGAGGCCGTATAAGGTTTGGAAAGGAGGGAAACACTTCCGTTTTTGATGATCGTTTCTTTTTCCCCGGGCGCGGGAAGGGGAACCCTCGTTTCCATTACCCTTACGACATTTCCCTTATGCGTTTTTCCCTTCGTATCTTTGAACTGAAAGTCCATTCGAAGGGGATAGTGGGCATTGTAGGTTCCCGGGAGAAGCTGGAAATCGACCGTTCCTTCGATTTTTTGCCCGCCGGGGATGTTGCATTTTTGATCTGTCCGATTTGTTTTTTTGGAATCTTTAATCAAGGTGATTGTATCGATGGTGGAAAAGCCAAGATAGCAGCGGATCTCCTGATTCGATTGATTGTTAATGGACCATTTTGCTTGATGAACATCAAAGTCGGCAATTACAGGAAGGGATTCCCAATGAAATGTCAACGCATCGGCCGTTTCCGTATGCGTGGTGAAGGGAAGGGGAACATCCTTCTCCTGCGCAAAGGAAAGAGCTGTTGACAAAAGGACAAACAGAATAAAAACGGCCGAATACAGAGAGCATTTCATTTAAGGATCTCCTTGAAATTGATTATTTTTGAGGTGCATTTTCGGGAGTTTTCGGAGCGGCGTTTTCCGCTTCTTCAGGATCCATGGGGAATCCGGCCTTCCAGACATTATCTTCTTTATAAAGAGGAATGATTTCCGTTTGCAGATCGTTGTCCATGAAATAGACGGCGGCCATTTCGGCCGTTGTTCGAAGGGCGAAAACCCGAATTTTGACTTTGGGATCTCCTTCCAGTTTAGTTCCTTCTTTCAGGTTCGTATTGATCTGCGCGGCCGTTTCTTTGGACGCGTATTGAAGCGCGTTTTTAAGGCTTCCTTCCCGAAGGATGGAACGAAGGAAGAGCATTGCAACTCCTTCCGGACGGCTCGGATCGGGAATGAAATCAAGCGTATAGAAAAGGCCCTTGTCCGCGTCTTTAAAATCGCCGGTTTTTTCGTCCCAGATCTCCTTATTGAATTCATCTACGAATTCCTTGACCGATTTCTGGAAGGGAGCGACCAGCTCTTTCAGTTCTTTTTCATCTTTTGTCTTTTCCATTTTCGATGCAAGTTCATCAAAGATCTTTTTATCGTTGGGGAAAAGATTCAGGATCAATCCGGCCGCTTCTTCGATAGAGACACCATGAAAGCGTTTTAAAATTTCCGGATAATTCTTTTTCGCTTCTTCTGTCGGCGCCTCCGCACCGGGAGCAAGGGGCGCTCCGTTCAGAAAGGCCTGAATATTGATCAGGGAGTGTCCTCCGGCCATTAAAAGGGAAGCGGATATGGGATCTTCGCAAAAATAGATCATTTCTCCCGTCGTTTTCGCGATCGATTCCGGTGAGGTTGTATCGACCGCCAAGCCGTAATTATCCGGTAAATTCGCCGTCTGCGCCGTTGCCCGATCTGCGGCGGCAATCATCAAAGAAATCAGCAGTCCAATAAAGAGAAATTTCCGATAAAACATCCTGTTTTTCATATTCCTTTTCCAAATTCTTCTTGGGGATCCGTTCAATCCGGTTCCGAATCAAAATGATCCCTGTTTAAGGAGGGTAAATGTAAATTTTCCATTGGCGACCATTATATTATTTTTGTATAAAGAAGTCAACATGAAGAAAAAGTATCGATCGGGAAAAGAACGCAAATTTCAAAATTTTTACCGTTCCTGTTCAAAAAAAGTGGAAAAATCCGGATTTTTTCTCTGAAAATACTGGAAAATCTTCGATTCGTCGATTATACTAAGGGGAAATCGTGAGTGTTGGTTCTCCTTATCGCCTTATGGGGGCTTTGAATGATATCTTTCGGTTCAATTCTCGCAATTCAGGGAGCAGAAAAATGAAAAAAAATGGAATTTTTATGATCCGGACAAATCTGGTGAATACGTTAAGACGCAATTTTTTTAAAAATTGCCTGCGGTGTTCCCTGTTTTTTACGCTGGCTTTTCTTTTGGGAGCGATTCCAGTTTCCGCACAAGAATCCGACGATCCTATGAACGATGAAGAGCAGCTGGCAATGCTCGCTCTCGACAAGGATCTGTTTTGCGATGTCCGATTGGGGGAAGAGTATAAAACCGTCGAAGAACGTTTTACTGTCCTTAAAAAAGAGGATGATTTCAGTACCGGAGCGAAAATTCTCTATCTGGAACCCCTCTCGAAAGAGTATAAGGAGATCAAGATTACTTTTGTTGCCGAAAAGTGCGCGGTGATTGAAGCGATTTTCACAAATTTCAAGCTGGATTTTTCTGATCGTCAATTTCGAATTCTTGAGGTCAAATTCGGACCGCCCATCGAAGACGGAGATCAGGACGGATTCCATTACTACAAGTTCACCGGAAAAAAATACAATAAGGATATTGATGTCCTTTATCAGAATGATAATGCGGAGACCAATCCCACCATGAAGATCTCATTCCGCTTCCGGTAATTTTTCGCTTCCCGTTGAGAAAGAAAAAGGACGGAATCTACCGTCCTTTTTCTTTTGGATAAGGTCAATTTTTTGGCCCGCTTATTGAACCGGAACATCTTATTCTCTCAAACTGTAAATAACCGATTTTGAAACCACGGAT
>JAUNSU010000004.1 GCA_030539035.1 Planctomycetia bacterium | reverse complement strand
TGTTCTTTCACGGCTGCTGTATATGCCGGAGACATATCCGTTGCAACTGCCAGAACTTTTGCCCGGGATTTTCTGAGTTTTTTCCAAAAAGGAAGTAAGGCATTCTAAGGGCGGAAAAGGGACCGGGAGTAAATTTTGCCGTGATACACACAAAGTAACGCACATAGGCAATATAGATAGACTCATTACTCAGGTTAATTTTTACTCTTACGCAGAGCGGCGGCGCTGCCTCCGGGAGGTCCAGCAGCCGCTTCCCCGGTCTTCACAAAAATAAAGATTTCTCAAAGGCTCATCCGTGGTTATCAGTGAATCTCCATGGTTTCAAAAAGGAAAATGGGACCACTGGGACAACTGAGACGAATGGGACAACTGAGACCATAAAATCTGTGTAAATCTGCAATTTAAAATCACAACTCTTTCAGGGAATTTTGGTTCTTTTTGCACTGCGCTTACAGCGCGCTGCTTTTTGAGGGTCCGTTGACTCGGGTCGGCGGCGGAGTGCCGCTCCCAGTACGCGCTTCCGCGCGGTTGCCGGGGACCCGCTCCCGTTGGTCGCTGATTTACCTGTTGTACTCTTTGCGTTGCCTTGTCTTTCGTTACGTCTGTTTTGAGATTTGTTATTCCTCGCTTCTGTAAATAATACAATGCGTGAGGCGTTTGACGGAACTGCATACTGAACGATTTGCCTGCGGATCGGCCAGTACCGGTTACTTTTGTCAATTCAGGACCGAGCGTTCGTATCAGAAAATCGTGATACCGGGCATTGCCGGTTACCTCTCCCGCAAACGCCAGCGCCTCAACAGCCAAAATAGTGTACCAGCCGTTATTGGCATACTTGGCACAACCGGTTTTATAACGGAAACCATGCTTCTCTTCATTCCACGAACAGTCAAGCAGCCAATCGGCACAGCGAACGACCGTATCCCGGGCTTCCTGCTTCTTCGTGAGTTCATAATAACGAATCAGTCCATCCGTCAGAATTCCGACCGCAAACGCTTTGCCGCCCCGATGAGTCTTCTTGTCCGGACAGTTGCATTCATTCTGATCCTGAAGAAGATCGAAACAGCCGGTTTCCTTGTTCTGCTGTTTGTAAATCGCTTCAAAATAAAGATCAGCCGCGTTCAAATAAAACGGATTGCCTGTGAATAAATAGGCATTTACGGCATTGATCATCGGCCAACCGGCACAGCGTTCAATACCAAAACGAAAGTTGGACGTGTAACGAACAGCCTGGTTTTCGCAGGCTTTTTCCGCGACTTCACTGAAATATCGATCACCGGTCAGACACGTTGTATAAAAAGCTCCAGGATGAAACGCGTGTCCTCCTCCGCCGTCCGATTCATAGTAAATAGTACCATAACTGTCTGAACCAATCATTTTCTGAACACGCGGATCGTCTTTTGTAAAAAATTGATTCACATGACCATAGCAGTGAATATACATCAGTTCACGCATGTTGTATTCCCAGGGAAACGATTTGAAGTCAATCGTGGAATAATGCCGCGCCATTTCGATACCGCGGTCAAGATATTTCGTATTGCCGGTGCGCATGAATTGAAGTATGCAAGTATAGGTTCCATCGTATTCATTATTGCCCCAATTATAAATCGATTCACCAAACCAGTCGCCGAAATTCATCCAGCCGTATTCGCCCTGCATATCACGAGTTTTAAGGAAGTTCTGAAACGACTTCTCGTAAGACGCTTCATAGTAATCGAATTGGCCCTTTCTTGCTGGAAAACATTGTGGAAATGTTCCGGTGGAACAATAGTATTCCGGATCGCATACAGCGAACAAACCGCGGGCAAAGTGCGAGGCCAGCGCCTTGGAATCGGCGGCTTTGCGCGTTGTATACCAAAGATCATGCCGCAGCATCATGCCCCGTTTGAACTGATAAGAGTTTTCTTTGAGCCAGTAATAATGTTGAGCAATTCCATCTGCCGAATCGCATTGTTCCGGATGATATCCTTTTGGAAGTTCCGGCAAAATGTCAAAGGTAATAGAATCTTTTTCACCATGCAGTCCTTTGGGCCAGGTTTGCCAAAAGTCGCGGAAATACCAACTGCCGCGGTTCGTTTCGAGAAAACCGTCGAAATGATCCGTGCCGCTTTTATCGCCGTCGCAATCGACTGTTGCTTTTTTCTCAATACTTTGCAGAACGGCGGCTCGGCTTTTGGCAGTCTTGTTGTTCGCAAACTTGAACGAATCATTGCAGTCCGTTTTGAACGACAGATCAATCGACTTGACAAGGGTCATCGGATGGGCAATCAAATTGTTTCCGACTGACCAGCGAACGCGTACAAAATCGCCGCCGAAAAAACTGATATCGCACGCCCAGCGAAAAGCAGGCTTGCCCTTGTCTGAAATATAATCGCCGCTTCCGCGAACCGTCGTGCACAAAGGGCCAACGCTTTCTGTTTTGAAATCGTCGTTCCATTTGAAAGAATATTGCGAACCATTGGTCAGAACAACACGCGAGGAAATCTTCTTTACCAGTTCATCGAGCGTTTTCTTTTGAGCCGCAGAGAGGACATGCGAGTTCTTTTCGGGCGTTCCCAAGCCGGATCTGGTTTCAAGAGAAAAAACGACAGGCTGATTTTTTTTCGTTGCTGCGCGGAAGTGAACGCACAGCCATTTAACAGAACCGTCGGGCCAACGGCAGATCGTTTCGAATTGGGCAGGTACTTCTGTTCCTTTTTCGTCAAGTAAACGAACATCCGCGGTCGAAGCAAGTGTTCCCTTCGCGAACGGAACTCCTGATGTAACCGGCCAGTTGCTTCGCGGCGAATCCGTCGGTTCAGAAACAGTAAGCTTTATTTTCGCGGCCTTGGTCGCCTGCGGTTGCGCGGCCTTGCCCGCGGTAAAGTCAATGGTGTGCGGGATCGATTTCACAGCGTTAAGCTGATGCATGACAATCGCGGTACATCTTTCTCCTTTGGGCAAGCCGGTCAGAATCACTCGATGGTTTCGCAGATTATTTTCCGTTTCTTTGGTGAGCAGAAAGTCGCGTTTATCCTTGATTTTATAGCAAACTGTTGACGCCGGCATTGGGGATGAGGTCAGCCAACTCAATTGCGTATCACCATTGGGTAATGTAAACGATTTCAAATTCGTCAAGATTGGAAGCGGCTCATTGGGATCAAGCGGAACGAAACGAATATAATCATAATAGCTCCACCCCGGATCGCCTTGACAGGCGTAAAGATCGTCAACCCAAACTTCAAAAGTTCCATCTATTATATCGAAAATCCCAAAAAATTCTTCGCCGCCAAGGTTGCCGTGTGTCCATGATTTTCCCTTATCAAAAGAGAAGGCAAGCGGGCGATTGGTCGGATTGCACCAGACACGATAACGTCCGTTGGGAATACCGGTAATTTTTGTATGCAGAGCAGGAGCTCCTTCGGCGGCGTTTGCGCGGTCTTTTTCCGGTAATTGCGGCGTATGAAGTGCACCGCCCCGGGAACGCTTTTCATTGACTTTATCTTCGGTTGTCCAAAACGTCCATTTATTACTTGACGTTTTATCTTTCTTCCACGCTTTGGGCTCGGACCAATCTTCAACTTCGTAAACCAGTCCTTCAAGGCGATCCCGCAATCCTTGCGAATAGCCAGGTGTCGTAAAAAACGCCATCAGCCCGCATGCTGTCAATAAGTATCGAAGCACGAACAATCTTTTTGTCATTATATGACTCTCCTTTTAATTTACGAAATCGCGGTAAAACAAAACTTACTGTTCCACTTTGAAAGAACATTATATATGGTATAGGACTTGCAAGAAAAAGTCAATCTCATTTTTTCGCAGAAATCCCCATTATTTTCCGCAGAAAAGTACTGATCAGAGGACTTGCGCGAATGGATCGATCAGAATCCGCAGCATTTCTTTCGTATGATTGGCGGTAATGGTGATACGGAGAATTCCTTCGGATCCGATTTCTTTTTTTTCGCTTCCCCGGTTTTCACAAAAACAGAATTTTTTCAAAGGCCCATCCGTGTTTATCTGCGGTTAAAAAAGAGCTCGTGGTTACGAGTTTTGGTCTTGCGTTTAAAAATGAGGGTCTCTGTCGTCCCCCTTCTTGAAATGATTATACGTACTGGTTATAATTATCTCTGTAATCGTATTATTGATATCGTAAGAATAAATCCCATTAAGGAGTTTTTCATGTTAAAACAGATATCCGCTATTGTATTGTCCCTTTTTCTCCTTTTGCCGGCGGTTGTCCGATCGGCGGAGATCTATCCTCTCGATTTTAATGCCGGAGTAAAAAAAGTTGTTCCCAGTACTCTTGAGGTTTCTCAAAAAGTCGATCTTCCCGGCCAAAATCTGCAAGGATACAAGTTCTCCTGGGACACGGAGCAATCCTCGTATATCGAAATGGCCTTCAATAAACCGATCAAACTTCCCGAGTTTAATACCGCGATCGTCCGGGCAAAGATGTGGGCTCCTGTCGGAACTCCGGTCAGTTCGGTCAATATTCGTTTGCGCGATAAAAACGGAGAAATTTTCCAATTCCGAAAAAAGGTCTCCATGCTCGCAGGCGGCTTCTTCGATCTTGACTGGCGAATCACTCCAAACAATGCGGAAGGATCCTGGGGACCCGCGAACAGGGTGGACAAAAAGATCGATATGCCCGCTCAGATCGTCTCTATCGTTGTCAGCTATTTTCAGGAGATCTCTTCCGGTTCGGTCTATATGTTCGATCTGAACGTTGAACCGCTTATGGATAAAGCGGAAGAAAATATTGAGGCAGCCCGTCCTCTCGCACTGTTCGACGATTCCTCTTTATTCCGAAAACTTTGGGGAATAGGCGATTTCTCGGTCGAAGATCATGTCCTCCTTCTTAAAGATGTGAAATCTCCGTTCGGTATTTGGGAACGAAAATTCGAAATTACCCGATATGAAAAACATCCGGTTAAACTTGTTCTCGATACAGATCTTGCGGGAGGAGAAGCTTCCCTTTCAGCAGTCTTTGTTTACGCGTACGGCAGTCCCAAAGCTCAAAAAGAACATCCCCAGCGCTTTACCGTTAAACCGGTAATGATCAAACAGGGACGCAGTAAAACCGTTTTGGAAATCGATGATGTTCTTAAAGACGCACAATATGCCGTAAGGCTTTCCCGTATTGATCTCATTCCGAAAGGAAAGAAACCGGTTCAGCTGAAAATCCATCGAATGGAAACCGTGATCAGGGAATCCGCGGCGAATGCCGTCGACTTTGATATCTTGACCGATCATCGTATTCCCGTTCTGAGTGTCGGCGCGGAAGATCAATTAAAGTTCCGTTTTACCAACAGGGCAAATAAGGACGGTCAATTCCAGATCGATATGAAGTATGAAAACTACTTCGGCGAACAGAAGTCGGAACGCTTTGATCTGAATCTCAAGGCAGGCGAATCCCTCCTTGCGGCTCCGAAATGGCGTCCGGATTCGCTCGGACATTGGACCGTCGAAGCGCAGATCAAATGTAAGGGAAAAGAGTCCGGGCAAGCGATCAAATCGCGATCCTTGGCCTGGATCAAGCCCGCCGGACCGACCCGTGGACGATCTCCCGGATTTTTGTTCAGCGTTTGTACTCATACAGAACGATGGTCGCCTCTGGATCGGCAGCTCGAAATTGAAGCCGCCGCTCTTTGCGGGATCAAAGTCGCAAGGGTAGGGGGCTTCGGCTGGGCGGGACTTGAACCGAAAAAAGGAGAATGGAATTGGACGTTAAGCGATGAACTTGTGAAAAATTACGGAAAGAACGGGATCGAAGCCCAGGTGATCCTTTGGGGAATCCCCAGCTGGGCTTCTCCGGAAGAGATCGTAAAGGACAAAACGAAAACGCCCTCGAAGAACTTTCCCGCCGATATCAATGATTGGCAAACTTACATTCAAAAAATCAGCGAACATTTTAAAGGAAAGATCCGATACTACGAGATCTGGAATGAACCGGATCTGAAGGGATTCAGTGAAATGTCCCTTGATCAGTATGCTGCTTTGCAGAAGGCCGCTTACGAGGAGATCAAAAAAGCCGATCCCGGCGCCTTCGTATTGACCGGAGGTTTTGCGACTCTGTCCAAACATCCCGGACTGATCTATCAGGACTTCCAAAAGGACTATCTTATTGCCGCACGAAATTATTACGATATCCACGCGATTCATGAACACGGCTGGTTTGCCGGATATAAACAGCGGCTCGACGAACTGTTCTTTCCCATGAGAAAAGAGACGAAGACAGCGGTTCCCTGGTACAGTAATGAGACCGCGATGACTTCCGTCGGCGGCTTGGAAAAACGACAGGCGCAAACGCTCTTCAAAAAGCTTTTGTTCGCATGGATTCGCGGATCGATCGGATATACATGGTATGATCTCCGGAACGATGGATATGATCCTGTTTACGGCGAGCATCATTTCGGAATGATCACCAACGATTTCTATCCGAAAGAGGTCTATTCCGTTCATAATATGCTCGCTTCCCATTTCCGGAACATGAAAGGAATCGCGGATCATTCGCAGGGAAAGCCGATTAACCTTTTCAGCTTCGGCGATGGAACCGATATCCTGATCCCAGGATGGTGTGAAACGAATATGAACGAATCGCATCAAATGATGATCCGCACAGATGCGAAATCCGCAAAAATCATCGATCTTATGGGCAATGAAAAACCGGCGGAAGTCCATGATTCGATCGTTGTTTTCGAAATCGGATCTGATCCGAGAACATTAAAACTCGAAAAATGCACTTTCGGCAAACCAATCGGCGAACTTCTGATCGCGGACGAAAATCCGACTGTCGTTCCCGGCCGAAAAAAGATCTTGAAATTGACCGCCTCCAATCCCGCAGATCGGGAAATCGTATTTGATCTTGCTTTCAACTCCTTGCCAAGCGGAATGAAAACGAAAGAACCCGCGAAAAAGATCAAGGTGCCTGCTTCCGGAAAAATGAGTATTCCGTTTGAATTTGAGATCGCGAAAGATTTTCAGAAATCCAAAATGATTCTTCCGTTGAATTATTCCTTGACAGGAACCGACTGGAAGGGCTTTGTTTACATTCCGATTCGATCCGCGATATGGATCGGATCCTCTTTCGATTTGCAAAAACCGAATTTCGTTTTAAACCGGAGAGATCAGATCACATCGACGACTCCCGCCGACCCGAGTAATGCTCATCGGCTTTGGACCGGACCGGAAGATCTTTCCGCAAAGGTCTGGTTGGCTGGAAAAGATCAGCAGCTTCTTATGCGGTTCGAAGTGGAAGATGATAAAGATGTTCCGAACATCGGATCCGATTTTGAAAAAGGAGATCAGGCGCGGTTCTGTTTCCAGCAGGAAGGATCCAAGGATCTTACTGAAATCGCGTTTGCGAAAAATACAAAGGGGCAACCGATCATCCGCCTGATCAAATCGACGGCGAAGATCTCGCAGAAATCTCTGGAGGAAACAGGCAAGCTCGCGGTTCGGCGTGAAGGATCGAAAACGATTTATGAGTTTTCCGTTCCGTTTACGGCGATTGGTCTTTCGGAGGAATCCCTTTTTGAGCAGGGAATTCGACTGGATTTCCAGATCGGCGACGACGACGGGGAAGGCGTGGATTCCTGGCTTCACTTCATTCCCGATTTCCAGAAAGCGGAAAATATCCAGAATATTCCTCTGCTCTTTTTTGAGAAACTCATACGGTAAAAATATTTTTGTTTGAAACCACAGATAAACACGGATGAAATCAATATAAGATTCAGTGCTGATATTTTTGATGAAGACGTGTTTTTACCAAAAAACTATCCGTGAAAATCCGTGGTTCCAAAATCGGTTATTTACAGTTTGAGTACAAAATAAAAGAGGGGATCATTCCATGTGGATCCCCGTAATTTCACAGAAATTTTTAGATTGCTCAAGATCGTTAAAGGGCAACGGATTCGGATCCGTTGATGGTTCCGAGAGCGCCCCAAACGCCCCAGGGAGATTTTCCAATTCCCTTTTCCCGCGGCTTTGAGGAGACGCCGAAATGGGTCCGGACGTTGACACTGATATTATTTCCGACATCGATCGTATCGGGAATGAATCTTACCGCGCCGTCGGCAAATCCAACGTTGACCCCGCCGCTGTGATAGCTGCTCGCGGAAGCCGCGTTATTTAATTCTGGGCATCCGCTTGTATTATAAGCGCAAAAAGGACCGTTTGGCGGCATCATGGTATAAAATTGCACAATCCGGCAGAAGGAATAGATCATTCCCTGAAGACGCTGTACTCCGGAGGAAATAGTGACATCATTCTTGTAGAGGGAGGGATTGGCCGGATCATACTGAACCGCTGCGATCAGGGTATTCAGATTTGTGGAGCCATCGCCGCTGATGGATGTATCCAACATTGCAATTCCCCCCTTTTTCGGATGCTTCATGGGAGTGTTCCACGTTGTGTAATGCCAAGCGGGAATGATTCCTTCTCCGACCAGAATGGTATTACTTGTTCCGTCCAGAATATCGGTTAAACTGACGGTTACCTTATTCATTGTAGTCGGCTGAATTCCTTTTCGATAAGCAGATCGGGGAGAAACCGTATTGACTTGGCCCGCAAGATCGCCCCGGCAGCACCAGTAATTCGAGCGCGAAGGCATTTTTACTACCGTTGGGGCGTTTGGATCCGAAGGACACCAGTAGGCGGAGATCGGAAAACGGTAAGGATTCGATTCCGTACCCGAACTGCTTGTATTATCAGCGGGAAAAACACCATCCGGGTTCTTCTGCTTTACTTTATCCATGATTTTATTGAAAATATTGGCCTGTTCCACGTAAGGAAGAATCTGGACAAGATAGGAAGTAAAGGTTCCCTGGTAATTCCAGCCGCCGTTTTTCCAATCTTCCGTATAGGTATCATATCCCATGGAGATCGGAGCAGCATAATGCGGAAGATATCCGTAGGTATCCTGATGATTGTGATGGGCCAGCATGATCTGTTTAACTTTATTCGTGCATTCCATTCGCCGGGCCGCTTCCCGCGCCGCCTGAACCGCAGGCAATAGAAGGCCTATGAGAATCCCGATGATCGCGATTACGACCAAAAGTTCGACAAGGGTAAATCCGCGGAGTTTAAAGATCTTCTTTAAGGAATAGCTATATTCTCCCCCCCCCCCATTTTGACAACTTGCGAAATTTTTCATTTTTTCATCCCCTTTTTTTAAAAAGTTTATCCTGAATCGGAGTGTTCAAAAATAGATCTACACCATACATAACACCCAATATTGTAGTCAATTCAAATGAATCTGTCAAGAAAGAAACTCGAATTTCAGAAAAATCCTTTTCAAGTCCCTTCACAAACAATAGGATAATCGAAAATCAGAGAGTTGTCAAGTTAAAATAGGGGGGGGTAAAATTGCACGATTTTTCTCAAAAAAAGTCAAATTTTATGCAAAAGAAAGTATAAAAATACCGTTCACGAAATTTTTGTATTATTTCCAGAAGAACGATGGTATTTTCACCGATATCTAAAAAGTTCAACTATTTCTTACAAAATTGACATTTTTCTTAAAAGTGTCAATTTCATCTGTTCGATAATGATCCCGAACAGGGAATTGTTTTCTGAAGGAAATTTTGCATAAAAAAACGGAACAGGAAAATGAAACAGGCAAAAATTTTATTATCGGTATTATTCGTTCTGATATTATGTCTGCTTGGAACCAATATTGTTTTTGCACAAGGAGTTTCCCTTCGCGCGGTGAGTACAGTCAACGAAGGGATGGGCGGAACGGCGACGGGCACTCCAACCGATACGATCGGCGCGATCAACTGGAATTGCGCAACCTTAAGCGCTTTTGATACATCCGATATGTCGATGGGGTCCGGGATCATTATCGCCAACGCCAAGGTGGAATCTTCCTTCAACGGAATGGAAGGATCGACCAGAAGCGATACCGGAGCAGTTCCCGCCCCGTATATGGGCTTCCGAATGAAAGATCCCAAACGCCCCTTCACTTACGGATTCGGACTTTTCGCGATTGGCGGCGCCCAGATCAATTATCCCGGCGACAATTCCAATCCGATTTTGAACGATCTCTACGGTGTTGGCCGGACATCCTCCAAAGTCGAGGCTTTCCAGATGGTTCCGACTCTTTCGATGAAGATTACCGATCGGCTCTCCTTCGGAGTTGCTCCGACGGTAATGATGGGCCGATTGATCGCGGAACCTCTTTTCTTCGGACCCGCCGACAACAGCGGACATTGGGCCAAAGGGGCCGGAACCCGATATATCTGGGGAGCCGGATATCAAATCGGTCTCTACTACCAGGGCGAAAATCACTTCAATTACGGGATTTCCTATAAAAGCGAACAATTTTCGGAAAAATTTCCCTATAATGTCAATCTGGACGGGGAAAATTATGAAGCCTTATTCCGGCTTCGTTTCCCGCAAATCATCAGTATGGGCGTTTCCTATGATGGTTTTGAGGACACCATTATCGGTGTCGATGTCCGATGGTTTGATTATAAAACGACGGCCGGTTTCCAGCATTACGGTTTAAATCCCGACGGCAGTATCAAAGGATTGGGCTGGGACAGTATTTGGGCGGTTTGCGTTGGGGCCCAGAGAAAGATCTCCGATCGCTTTACGGTCCGCTGCGGATACAGCTTCAATCAGAACCCCATTTCCGAAGAAGTCGTCGTTTGGAACATTCCCTGTCCGCTGGTGATGCAGCACAGCCTCCATATGGGAGCAACATTTACGCTTTTCGACAATTGGAAGTTCAATATCGCCTATGCGCACGTGTTCAAAAACGAGATAGCGGGCAAAAACCCGAAGTGGACGCCTTACGATACGGACAATTATGTTCGGAGCATCGCATCGGCGGAAGCGTTAAGTTTTGGGATCAACCGGGAATTCTGAACAAAAGTAAGGAACGGGGGTATCTTGTCCAAGTTTTTCCTTGTGGTATGATAGACTCTTATAAAGCGGTCGCAGGTTTTCGGCCGCTGCGGGTAAGTACAGGAAAAATAATATAAGGACAAGATTGATGCAGGAACGTTTATACAATTTCTCTGCCGGTCCGGCTGTAATGCCGGTTTCTGTTTTGAAAAAAGCTCAGGAAGAAATGCTTTGTCTTCCCGGCGTTGGCGCATCCGTAATGGAAATCAGCCATCGCTCCAAGCCGTTTGATGAAATTATCACTGCCGCGGAAACAAATGTTCGCACTTTACTCGCGGTTCCGGATAATTACAAAGTCCTCTTCCTGCAGGGAGGAGCCCTTACCCAATTCGGTCTGATCCCGATGAACCTGATCGCCGGAACCGATCGGTCCGCTGATTATATCGTCTCCGGAACCTGGAGCAAGAAAGCGGCCGCCGAAGCGAAAACACAGGGTAAAGTCAATATCGTATGGGATGGAAAAGTCTCCGGCAACGGTTTTCGGCGCAAGCCTTCCCAAAGTGAGCTGGCCCTTAATCCGGAAGCGGCTTACTGCTATATCACACTGAACGAAACCATCGAAGGAATTCAGTATCCTGTCGAACCGGAAACCGGAAATGTTCCGCTCGTCGCCGATGCGTCCAGCGAGATCTTCTGCCGGCCCATGGATGTCAATAAGTACGGAATTCTTTATGCCTGCGCCCAGAAAAACGCTGGTCCCGCCGGTGTTACCATGATCATTATTCGCGAAGATCTCCTTGATAAGGCCGCGATCGAACTTCCTTCCATGTTCAGCTATAAAAAACAGGCGGAAGCCCGATCCATGCTGAACACGCCCCCCTGCTTCTCGATCTATATGCTTCGTCTGGTGACCGAATGGCTCCTTCACGATATCGGCGGACTCGACAAGATGTATGCGATCAATAAGGAAAAAGCGGCTCTTCTGTACGATGTAATCGACAGTTCCAATGGATATTACAAAGGACATGCCGACAAGGAATTCCGTTCGATCATGAACGTTCCGTTCCGTCTTCCTTCCGAAGATCTCGATAAAAAATTCCAGCAGGATGCCGCTCAGGCGGGTCTGATGACCCTTGGCGGACACCGCAGTGTCGGCGGACTCCGCGCTTCGATCTACAACGCGATGCCGCGGGAAGGCGTTGTTGCCCTTTGCGAATTCATGAAAGATTTTCAGAACAAAAATTCCTGATCGCTTTCGATATTCATAAGTCCTTTCCTTTCGAAAGGACAATGATGAACAAACACCGGGAAACGGACCATTGATGTCCGGGTCCCGGTTTTTTTATGAACCCCGGTATTACCGTTTGAAATGCTTATCTTGGCGTTGGGGTTGTATTGACAAGGCGTTCGATAATGGATTCGACGATTTCCCTTTGGTTCGTTTGTCCAAAGCTTTTTGTAATCACACGGTGCGCAAGGACCGGAACAGCCAGCCGCTTAATATCGTCGGGATTGACAAAGTCCCGATTCTCAATAAAGGCGAGCGCTTGAGCCGCATGGGTAAACGCGATTCCTCCTCGGGGACTTACTCCGACGAAAAGTTCCGAACTGGTTCGAGTCCCTTCGATCAGATCCAATACATAATTTTGAATATCAAAAGCGACATAGACTTTTCGCACTTCTTTTTGAATCTGAAGAATATCTTCAACGGAAAGAACCGGTTTGAGTTTATCGATCGGAGAGGAAAATTGATGCGAGTTTAAGATCTCCAGTTCCTCATTTCGTTCCGGATATCCAACAGAGACCCGCATGAGAAATCGGTCGAGCTGGCTTTCCGGAAGAGGATAAGTTCCTTCGAATTCGATCGGGTTTTCTGTTGCGATCACCATAAAAAGAGGGGGAAGAACAGTGGTGATCCCGTCGCAGGAGACCTGCCGTTCGCTCATCGCTTCAAGCATCGCGCTTTGTGTCCGCGGCGTTGTTCGGTTGATTTCGTCGGCGAGAAGAATATTGCCGAAGATCGGACCTTTTACAAAATCAAATTCTTTTTTTTGCGGATTATAAATATTGCTTCCGGTAATATCCGCGGGAATAAGGTCCGGTGTAAACTGAATTCTTTTGAATACGCCGGAAATACTCTTTGCAAGCGCGCGCGCCAATAATGTTTTTCCAACTCCGGGGACGTCTTCCAAAAGAAGGTGTTCTCCCGCAAAAAGGGCAACAAGACAAAATCGAATAACGTCTCTTTTACCCAGCACAACCGAGGCGATATTGTTTTCCAGTTTTTGGACGGTACTGAGAAATTGTTGATCAGGCATGATTCATGGATCCCGGGGGTTAAAGGATTTTCCTTTTGATTTGCGATTTCGATAAAGCAAGTACAGAGCATTACCCCCAATATTCTACCAGATTTTTTTCCTCCTGCAAGAAAAGGAAAAAATTTTTAAATATTTTCCTTTTTTGAAAAAACTTCTCTTGCGGCGGTTTTGGGAAATCCTTATGATTCCCTTGCGTTGAATGAAGAACAGACATACGGAAAAGCAAGGGCGGGATCCATTCCTGATCATCCCAAAACGTATGTTTAAATGGGAATATTTATGGAAGGATATTCGACCATGCGGTCTTGAATTCATAAGATCGTTTTTATTTCAGCGTTCAATCGGAACCGGATCCCTGAATTTCCGCTTCTCTCTCCTTAGCAGGTCTATTACAGAGTGATCCGCGGAGGAAAAAATGGGTCTTTTTTCCTCTCCGATCTTCCAGGTTTTCCGTGAGTTGCCGGTGAAATCCATTCCTCGCCGGCAACTCTTTTTTTTTGATTCTTTTTTGATATAATGGGTTTTCCCGTTGCTTGACCCCGATTTCGATCATTCACGATGTTTTGTAAAAAGGAATCTTTCATGAGAAAATTATTCATTTTTCTTTTGCTTCCCTTCTTCCTTGGAATCTTCGCTTGCCAAAAAGATCCGTCGAATGCCGCCGGAATGCCGTCCGGACGATCCGCCGCTCCTGATTCGAAAACGGCGGCGAAAGAAGATCCGATTTCCGCGTCGGCCGCAAAAGAGGATCCAGCGGAAGAAATTCCTGCCGCGGTGGAGGAATATCCCCTTCCGGAGCCGGGAGAGAGGGATTATCCCTGGTGGCGCGGACCGGATCGAAATGATATCGTCCGGCCCGGAATCTCCCCTCCGCAAAAATGGGGAGAAGATCAAAATATCGTTTGGAAAACTCCTCTGCCGGGGCTCGGATACGGAACCCCGACCCTGATCGGCGATCGGATCTATCTTCCGGCCGCGGAAAAAGTCGATGAAGATTCGGATCTCTATTCCGTATCCATCCTTGTTCTTTCCCGATCCGAAGGAAAAATTCTGATCAAAAAGGAGTTGATGCGCGGAAAAGGAGCCAAGCCGATCCATCGGGACAATTCCAACGCGTCGGCAACGATCGCTTCCGACGGTGAGCGCCTCTTTTATCCTCTTTTACTTGACGGCCGAGTTTATTTCTTCTGCTGCGATATGGAAGGAAAGATCCTTTGGAAAAAGGATCTTGGTCCGTTCAAATCCGTTCATGGATATTCCACTTCCCCCTTGCTTTACAAGCATTTGGCGATTCTTTGCATTGATCCGGAAGCGCCTGGACAACTGGCCGCTTTCGATCGCAAAACAGGCCGGCTCGTTTGGAAAGTCGTTCGAACGGTCGAAGAAGCGAATTTTTCATCACCCGCTTTAATTCACAGCTCCGGAAAAGATCAGGTCGTTCTTACCGGTCCTTTTGAGACCCGATCTTATGATCCGAATACCGGGAAACTGATCTGGTTCGTCGATGGACCTTCCCGCGTCTGTCCTGCTTCTCCCGCCTGGGATGATCAGACCGTCTATCTCTCCAGCGGATTTCCCCATCGGATCATTATGGCCGTAAAAACCAACGGACAGGGCAAGCTCGATGAATCGTCGATCCTTTGGAAGAAGAGAAAGGATCCCGTTTCTCCTTATGTCCCCTCCATGATTCTCAAAGACGGTTTACTCTTTGCGGCAACAGATGAAGGGAGTTTTTCCTGTATCGACGCGAAAACAGGTGATCTGGTCTGGACCGACAAGCTGGGCGAACGGGTCTACAGTTCCCCGGTCCTTGTCGGCGATCTGATCTATCTTTTCGGCCGCAAAGGAACCGGCTGGATCTATCGCGCCGATCGGAAAAAGGATCGAATCGCGGAAAACAAGCTTGGATCCGGGGTCTGGGCAACCCCGGTGATCACGTCCGACGGGATCTATCTCCGATCGGTCGATACTTTATATAAGATCGCGCCAAAATCCAAATAGAGTCCGGTTCGGATTTCCTGTTCGAGAAGGGAGAAGTTTACTTTTGTTTTCCCTTCTCATTTTTTTTCTGGTAAAAGTAAAAATCGGCGACTTGAAGATCGAGATCTTTCCCTTTTGTATTGCAGCCGATATAGATTTTTTTGATCTTGCCGCGATCCAGTTTTCCGTTTTTGAACTTGCCAATTAATCCCATTTTGTCGAAAGAAATGGATCCATCATTCCATTGACCGTCCGGCGCGATCAGAGAGCCGTTTGAAATAAAGCTTTCGCCGTCTTCTTCAACGCAAAAGATTCGAACTGCGGTATCTTCGCTTCCCTTGCATTTTGCGCGGATCAAAATTCCGTCCTGCTGACTGAGATCCAGATCGGCGGGAAGGGTAAAGATCGGATAGATCCAGCGGTCGCATTCTCCAAAGGAGGCCTTAAAGCCCCATGCTGCCGGAGATTTCAGTTCTTCCTTTTTGAAAAATTCCGATTTCGCGCAGGCAGGGAGATTCTTCTTCCAGTTCTTCAGATCTGAAAGATCGATTTTTTTGACCTCAAGGGGATACTTTGCGATATGATCAAGGGAGATCGCTTTTGTAAATTTCAGAACAAGAGCATCAAGAACGTGTCCGCCGGATCGGACGGCAAAAATAAATTCCAGCGGCTTGAAATCGGAAAGAGAAGAAACGTCCGATATTTCAAAAGGAATGGAAATGGCGCTTTTCGCGTAAAGATTCTTCACGGCCCATTCACTTGAAGGAACATTGACCCCGTCTTTGATAAAGGAGAAATTCGCCGTGATATTCATATCGGAAATATTGGTTGCTTTAAGGATCAGATGAAGTTTTTTCGCGTCTTTGCGGATCAGATATCCGTTCGGCGAGGGAGTGATCCAGTCGGTATCATACAGGTAAGAAAGGACAATCGGTGATCCATTTTGCGCTGTTTTGGGATAGGCTTGTGCGCGAGTTCGTTCCGCGTTGATCCGATAAGCCCCGGAATTCTGTCGAATAGAAAAACGGGCAAATTGCGGCTGATAGGAGACGAGAAGGAATCCATCCGAAAAATCTGCTTCGTTTTTCTGATCCATCGTGAGCATTTCTCCTGTAATCCGGAGAATTTGAAGCGGCTTGCCCGGCAGGAGGATTCGACTCCCTTTGGTTGGATTCGATTGATAAAAAACGATTGTTTTCTCGCCTGCGGCATTTCCGAACACACGCGCTTTTTCTGTTCCGGGGGGAAGATTGTTCAAATCTCCAATAAATCCTTTTCCCGACAACGATCGGATCAGGACAGAATAGCCCGCAAACGATCGAAGGGGAGCGAGATTCTTGCCGAGCATTCCAAAATTATTGTCTCTTTCTTCATAATAGGGGTAGACAAACGGAAAATAGCGGTCGATTTTACAGGCCTTGGCTTCGACCCCTTTCATTGTGATATCGATCGCGCTGATGCGATCTTCGATTTCGGAAGGACGATCAGTTCCCCGTTTCCAGGGACGTCCGCACTCCGTAAGCCAAAGTTCTTTGCCCGGTGTTCCGCAATCAGCAAGCCAGCCCTGATATCGGGAGAAGATCCCTTCGACTGCATTTGCCCGGCTGTATGTATGGAAACTGAAGACATCGCAATGATCAGCAAGTCCGTTCTTTTTGGCCGATTCCATCCAATCCTTGTTAAAACCGGAAAGAACACCTCCTACCACTCTGATTTTAACCCGATTCGCCTTGTAAGTCCGTTGGATCGTTTTTAAAAGAGGTGTATATTGATCGGCGGGCAATTTACCGCTGAAGCTGATATCCGGTTCGTTCCACACTTCCAGAGCATTCCACCAGGCTCCCCGTTCCTCCGCCATTTTTTTCCAGGATTGCGAGGTTTTTACAAGATCTTTGGGAAATTTCCCGACCTTTCCCGTCCAATCCGGTGCATCATGAATCACTTCCAGAAATTCGACCCCGTTCTTTAAACAGGCTTCCTGAACAGCATGATAGGATCGGGATCCGTCGAAAATAAATTCTCCCTGCTTCGGTTCGATCTCGGACCAGCGCAAACGTCCACGGATCATGGAGATCCCCGATCGGCGTGCGATTTTTACCAGATCCGATCTCTTTTCCGGACTCTTTACCAACCAGGAAAGAGCGCCGTCAATCGCGAAAAAAGGATCCGGTTTCGGCTTAAAGGCGGGAAAAGAAAGGATCCCAAAACGACAATTTTCCGAAGGAAATTCCAGTTCATAGTATCCCTGCGGAAGATTGACTGGAACCGAGATTCCCTTGTCTTTGGGATTTCCTTTGCCGGAAGCGATCATTTTTCCATCGGAATTATAGATCTTGAACTCTTCCGAACCTTCTTTCGGTTTCCCGGAAAACTCTAAAACTGCCGCTTGATTCGGTTCAACATAGAACTGCTCAAGGGAAGCGGGCGTAAGCGTTCCCGGCGAAACGAGAGCTAATGTCAAGAGCATGGAGAGAATGTTCATGAATATCGACTCCTCGTACTGAATAATGGTAATTTGGTTGATCGCTGTAAACCGGTCAACATCACTTATTGTTTCCTAAGTAGACCACAAAATTTTATCTGCCGCAAGGGGTTTATGCGGATCAAAGCAAAAAAAGGGATAAATCTTCGTGCTTTTTTTAAAATTTCTTTCTCAAGATCTTCCGTTTTACCTTAATTTCGGTTATAATGATCCTATTATATTTTTTTATGCACACTCATGGAATTGAAGTCTGTAATCTGCTTTCATTTTCCATTGCGTGTTTTTATATTTGGTCGTTTTATTTATTAACACAGGAATTATTATTATGCCATTATTACTATTGCGGTGCGTTTTTCTTTTAGTAAGCAGCGGGATTGGGGTCGCGATTGTCCGGAGCGGCGGTCTCTACGGCGGAAATACGGGAACAAGCCTTACGAGCTTTTTCGGGCTTATGATCTTTACGCTTTTTCTGATCGGGATCGACATGGCCTTCCCGAAGAAAAAGATCCAGTGGATCTCCTCTGTTTATTTCGGACTTCTGATCGGGCTGGTGATGACCTACTTTATGGGAATGGCCATTGAACCTTTTATCGCCGATGAAATGAATGTTGACGGAACCGTTATTCATTCAGATGTTCGGCGAAATATGGTTGCGATCATGCTGATTTCTTTCAGCTATATCGGGATCAGTTTTTTATGGCAGACGAGAAATGATTTTCGTTTTATCATTCCCTACGTGGAATTTCAGAAGAATGTGAAAGGGGTCCGTCCTCTCATCTTGGATACCAGTGTCGTAATCGACGGCCGAATCGCCGATATTATGGAAACCAAGATCATTGACAGTCCGCTGATGATGCCCCGTTTTGCGATCGCCGAACTCCAGCATATTGCCGATAGTGCAGATCGAAGCCGAAGAACAAGGGGACGCCGCGGACTCGATGTCCTGAATCGATTGCAGAATATGGCCAGTGTCGAACTTCAAATCGACGATTCCGATCTTCCCGAATATCAAAATCAGCCGGTCGATCTCAAGCTCGTTGCTCTTGCAAAGCACTTGGGAGGAAAACTGGTTACCAACGACTATAATTTGAATAAAGTTGCCAAACTTCAGGGCGTTGACGTGATCAATCTGAACGATTTGGCCAATTCGCTTAAACCGGTCTTTCTTCCCAATGAGCGAATTGAGATCGATATTGTTAAAGTCGGAGAAGAACCGGGACAGGGAATTGCCTATCTGGACGATGGAACGATGGTTGTTGTCGATCAGGGGCGAAATCACCTCGCGGAAAGGGTCGTGGTAACCGTTACCAGCGTCCTGCAGACAAGTGCCGGAAGAATGATTTTTGCCCGATTCGAATATACTGTCAAAAAACTCGCGGGAACAACGATCGTTTTGGATAATTCCGGCAGCTCTCCCTCTGCACCGGGAAATTTTTCCGGCGGGACAGGCCGTAATCCAAGATATCCTAAAATTTGACCCGTTCCTGAAAAACTCATATTATAAATTAACGATTTAATTCAATGATTGATGATAAAAAGATCGAAGAACTTTTGAATAAGGATCGGCGTTTTACTCCGGAATCCTATAAGTTCGTGGAAGATGCCCTGGATTTCGCCCAAAAGAAATTATTGGAATCTTCCGAATTGCCTGCGGGTGAAAAAGCGGCGAGTGTTTCCGGCAGCGATTATTGCCAGGCGGTTTGCGATCTTGCTCTGGAGCGGTTCGGATATCTTGCCCGAACTGTCCTTGCAGGCCTCGGAATTCGAAAAACCGGTGATATCGGCGATATTGTTTATCTTCTCATTGAGGTTGGACTGTTGCAGGAAGTTCCCGGTGATTCCCGATCCGATTTTGATAATGTTTTTGATCTCGCGGCAAAACTGCAAAAGGAATTTTCCTTCAGTAAAAATAAATGAATGCGCCAGTGATGATTTCACCGGTGTTCCTGTTTTCAATAAATCCGGTTTTATGTCTGTATTGTTCGTTCGATGATACGGATGCGCCGGATCCTTGATACCGTAAAAAATGGGGTGATTATGATTGCGATTCCCGGAATGTTGGCTCCCAAAGAGCTTTTGATCAATGTTGCTCAGCTTGAAAAGGATTATTTAGAAAAGTATCCTGATATGAATCAGTTGGGACAACGGGTAAAGTTCGGAACAAGCGGACATCGGGGAACCCCATTCAACGCCTCCTTTACCGCTGCCCATATTGCCGCAATTGTTCAGGCGATTATCGATTATCGGAAAAAAACGGGGGAACCGGAAATCCTTTTTATCGGTAAAGATACTCATGCGGTTTCAGATCTCGCCCAGCAGACGGCTTTGGAAGTTCTTGCGGCCAACGGGATCAGGACTGTTTTGCAGCGCGGAAATGAGGTAACCCCGACTCCCGTGATCTCCCACGCGATTTTGAACGCAAACAGGGAAAAAGGGCCAAATTATTCCGATGGAATTATTATTACCTCGTCGCACAATCCGCCGTCCGACGGCGGGATCAAATACAATCCGCCTTACGGAGGACCCGCCGATACCGATATTACGAAATGGATCGAGGATCGGGCCAATCAGTATTTGGAAAAGGCGAATCAGGGCGTTTTGCGGCAAAATGTCGATCGCCGTGCTCTCCCTTCCTTCATGGAAGAGATCGATTTCGCGAAAAATTATATCGACGATCTGGAAAATATCATCGATATGAAAATCATTCGGGACGCGAAAGTTCGAATCGGAGTGGATCCTCTCGGCGGATCTTCCGTCGGATACTGGAAACCGATCGCCGAAAAATACGGACTCGATATCACCATTGTCAACGATAAAGTCGATCCGACCTTTTCCTTTATTCCGGTCGATCACGATGGAAAGATCCGAATGGATTGTTCCAGCCCTTATCCGATGAAGAATCTCGTTGCTCAAAAAGACAAATTCGATCTCGCTTTCGGGAATGATCCGGATGCGGATCGGCATGGAATCGTTGTTCCGAGTGTTGGACTTTTGAATCCGAATCACTATCTTGCGGTTGCGATCGATTATCTTGTAAAAAATCGTCCGAATTGGCCCAAAGATGCCGGAATCGGAAAAACACTGGTCTCCAGCAGTATGATCGATCGGGTCGTAAAGGCTCTTGATCGTCGTTTGGTGGAAGTTCCTGTTGGCTTCAAGTGGTTTGGCCCCGGCCTGTTCGAAGGATCTCTCCTGTTTGGCGGGGAAGAGAGCGCCGGCGCGAGTTTTCTGCGATTCGACGGAACAGTTTGGACGACCGATAAAGACGGCTTGATCCTTTGTCTGCTTGCCGCGGAGATCATTGCCCGAACCGGTAAAGATCCCGGAGCCCATTATCAGGACTTTGAACTTCGGTTCGGATCGCCTGTTTACAACCGGATTGATCAGCCTTCCACGCCGGAAGAAAAACAGAACTTCAAATATCTTACACCGGATAAAGTTCATGCTTCCGAACTGGCGGGCGAAAAAATTCTGGATCGCTTGACGAATGCGCCCGGCAATGGGGCTCCGATCGGAGGATTAAAAGTGGTAACCGAAAATGGCTGGTTTGCCGCGCGTCCTTCCGGAACCGAAAATATCTATAAAATTTACGCGGAATCCTTTCGCGGAAAAGATCATCTTGATCGAATTCTCAGTGAAGCGGCCCAACTGGTATCCGAGTCGCTTCAAGCGGTGAAAGAGAGATAAAAATCGTAATTTCCGGTTCGCGGAGCAGATCGTTCCGCGATTGTCAAATCCAAATAAAATCATATGAGAAGGAAAAGGAACGGATATGAACGTTTTATGGGGAGCGGCCGATGCCGCGCAAAAAGCCGGCAGCGGATATCTTTGGGATATTGTGATCTTTTTTGCCTTTATTTTGTTTGTGATCTTTGTTGCCTTTCGGGTAAGCCGCAAGTCGGGTGATTCCAGCGAATCCTACTTCCTCGCAGGACGCGGACTCTCCTGGTGGCTGATCGGTTTTTCCTTGATCGCCGCTAATATTTCCGCCGAACAGTTCGTCGGAATGTCCGGACAGGCTTCCGATTATATCGGGCTGGCGGTCGCAAGCTATGAGTGGATCGCCGCCGTTTCTCTGGTGATCGTCGCTTTTATCTTTTTACCCCGTTTTCTCCGCGCCGGGATCTATACGATTCCCGAATATCTCGAACATCGATACAACAAATCTGCCCGAACGATCATGTCGATCCTCATGATGATCATGCTCGTTTGCGTTAATATTACTGTCGTTACCTACGCCGGGGCGAAAAATTACGCCGTCTTCTTCGAGTCGGTTCAAACCCAGCTCTCCATTGGAGGACAGGTCTTTTTCAACGGCAATCCGCTCAATCTGGTCTCTTTTTGCTGGATCATCGGAATTGTTGCCGCTCTGTACGTCTTCGCAGGCGGTTTGAAAGCGTGCGCCTGGGCCGATCTGCTTCAGGGATCCGCTTTGATTGCCGGAGGGGCGATTGTCCTTTATTTCGCGTTCCGCCAGCTTGGAATGGCGGATACGTCCGTTCTCGCCGGTGCTCCGAATGTTTCCGAAGAACTTGCGAACAAACTCGCAAGCGCAAACGCCTGGGACCGGTTCATGGAACTCAATGCCGATAAACTTCGAATGAATCTTCCCAGCTGGGATAAGGTTCTTCCAGTTACCGCGCTCATTCTCGCCATCTGGATCCCCAATCTTTACTACTGGGGACTGAATCAGTATATCATTCAAAGAACTCTCGGAGCGAAATCCCTCGGAGAAGGACAAAAAGGACTTGTTTTCGCCGCCTGTTTAAAGCTCCTGATCCCCTTTATCGTGATCTTCCCCGGCTTGATCGCCTTTAATCTCTATCACAGCGATATGAGAAAAACCGCCGTCGAAAATTCCAAACCGATTCTTACCCGTTTCAATGAGATCAAAAACGCTTCCATCGATTCGATGAAGCAGGTTCCTCTTTTCGCCTTTAATCACGATTACGCAAAATTGGACCCCAAAACCGCGAAAGAAATTCTCGATTACGATTCGAAGGTCTCCGGTATCGCGATTCCGACTAAAAAAGGAAATCGAACTCTTACTCTGGATGAACAGCTCGTCGAAATGCGCCAAAAAATCGTCGAAGAATCCAAAAAGAATCCCGGCAAAAAGCTCTCCTTTGAAAATGGAAATATGATCATCGGATTCGATCACGATTCCGCGTTTCCGCTGCTCGTTCGAAATCTTGTTCCCACTGGAGGATTCAAAGGTTTCTTGCTGGCCGCGCTTCTCGGCGCCATTATCAGTTCGGTCGCCGCAATGCTGAACGCCGCGTCCACGATCTTTACCATGGATATCTATCATGAATACATTCATCGGGGTGCTTCCCAACAGACTCTGGTTCGCGTTGGACGATACGCTGTTGTCGCCTTTGTCCTTGCCGGCTGCCTGATCGCACCCATGTGGGCCAATCCAAAATACGGCGGGGTCTTCAAAGCGATTCAGGAATTCCAGGGATATATTTCGCCCGGTATTTTCGCCGCGTTTGTCTTCGGTTTCTGTGTTCGAAAAGCTCCGGCGATCTGCGGATCGACGGCCCTTGTTCTTTGCCCGATCATCTATGGACTTCTTCACGCATTTGTTCCGCAGCTCGACTTCCTTAATCGAATGCTCGTTACTTTTGCCGTGATCATCGCGATCATGTTCCTCCAGCGCCTGATTTGGCCGAGAGAAACCGCTTATGAACAGAAAACGGACACGACCTTGAATCTTACAGAGTCCCCGCTTGCGAAGATCATCGGTGTTCTGGTGATCATTGCGACCATTATCCTGTACTTGATCTACTGGGACTATAATTCTCCCATGTTCTGATCAGAAAAAAATCGCCCTGTCCCAACAGACGGGGCGTTCTTTGGAATTCTTTCAGAAGAATAAAAAAAGACGGGTTTAACCGTCTTTTTTTATTTTATAATCGAACGGAACCGGATCGCTTTACATCCGATCGACTGTTTGGATTCCAAGAAGATCCAGGCCCTTGCCGATCGTTCGCGCGGTCAATTCACACAAGAGCAGACGGCTCCTTTTGATCTCATCGTCTTCCGCTCGAAGAACCGGACACTTTTCGAAAAAGGAAGAATAGCGGTTGGCAAGATCATAAAGATAGGACGTCAACTGATTCGGCCGGTAATCGCGGATCACACTGTCCAGCGCATCCGAGAACTTCAATAATTCCAGCGCGAGATTCCGCTCTTCCGGTTCATTCAGCTTAATGAGAGAGATCTTCTCATCGCAGGCGCGCCGGAGCAGTTCATCGAGTTCTCCGGAATCAATTCCTCCTTTGGTAAAGATCGACCGGATCCGCGCGTAAGCGTATTGCATGTAAGTCGCCGTGTTCCCGTTCATCGCAAGCATTCGATCATAATTGAAGACATAATCACTTTCCCGATTTTGAGAAAGATCCGCGTAGATAAGTGCCCCGATTCCGATCTTACGGGCCGTTTCTTTCCGTTCCGTTTCCAAAAGCTGGGGGCCTTCCTTTTTCGCGTCGTCGTTTTCGCAGACGATCTTCAGCGCCCGGCTTTCCGCTTCATCCAGCAGGAATTCCAGGCCGACAGTTTCTCCGGATCGGGTTTTAAAGGGACGTCCGTCTTCTCCGAGGATCGTTCCGAATTTGATGTGAACCAGATCCATATTTTCAAGGCCGATCATACGGGCAACCTGAAAAAGCTGTTCGAAATGAAGTGATTGCCGCGAATCGACGAGATAGAGAATCGCATCGGGATGATACGTTTCTTGTCGATATCGAAGGGTCGCAATGTCGGTGGTTGCGTAAAGAAATGCCCCGTCCTTTTTTCGGATCAGCATCGGCGTTTCCTGTCCTTCGAGGAAAATACCAATCGCGCCTTCCGTTTCCCGCGCGATTCCTTTGGCGATCAGCTCGTCGACGATCCCCGCCAATTTATCATGATAAAAGCTTTCGCCAAGCGTAAGATCGAAGGAGACCCCCAATCGGGAATAGATCCGTTCAATATCTTTTAAACAGACAGGCAAAAATTCCTTCCAGAGCTTGAGGTTTTCCGGATCTCCATGATGGAGTTTGGAGGTTTCGTTCAGAACGGCCTGCGCGATTTCCGGATTCTCATCGGAGAGTTTCCGGACCAGTTTATAAAGCCGGCCAAGTTCCTGGATCGGTTCTTTTTTCCAATGATCTTCATCCAGATAATTGCGGAATCCGTAAATGATCATTCCGAATTGGGTTCCCCAATCTCCAAGATGATTGTCGCCAATCGCGTGATGTCCCCGATAGCGGAGAATGCGGTAAAGGGCATTTCCGATCATCGTCGATCGAATATGTCCGACATGGAGCGGCTTGGCAACATTCGGGGAGGAATAGTCCAGAATAAAGGTCTTTGGATTCGCAACAGGAACATTTCCCGGCTGATCCATCATAAGCGATTTCTGGATCTGATCGGCCAGCCAATCGGATCGTAAACGAAGATTGATAAATCCCGGGCCGGCGATCTCCTGTTTTTCAAAAAGATCCTCTCCGTCGAGCTTTTCGACGATACGCGCCGCGATTTCACGAGGAGCACAACCCAGTTTTTTACCAAGCACCATCGCAAAATTGGCCTGGTAATCACCAAATTTGGGATCCTGGCTCGATCGGATCAGATCCAGATATTGATCCGGATCTTCAACGAGAGAGGATAAGGCGGAATGAAAACGTTCGCGTAATGTCTGCAAAATCATGAGATTGCTCCTGAAAGATCTGTTCCTGTTTTTTTGTCGGATCGGAAACGGTGTTGCCGGATCGAAGAGGAAAACCGACTTTTTCCTTTTTCAATCAGAAATCATAATATCATCCCGTTTTCGCGGGAAAACAGGATTCCCCTATTATAAGTCCCGCACTCTTTTTAGCAATAGGCCGATGATTCCCTTGCATTGATAAATAAAAGGGATAAAATATAAGGATAAAGAATCAAAAGGAGATAATGATCATGGAATGTAAAAAAGAAGAAAATAAAAAAGATTGTACTTGCACCGCGAATTGTTCCCGTCGGGGGATCTGCTGTGAATGCGTTGCAAATCATCGGGCAAAAAGACAGATCCCCGGCTGCTTCTTCAATAAAGAAGGCGAAGCCGCCTGGGACCGTTCCTATGAGTTTTTTGCCAAGTTGGTCAATGAGAAAAAGATCTGAACAGGTGAATCATGCTTCATCAGCAGCCGTATACTTCGGAGGATTTTTCTCGAAATCCGTTAATGTTCTATTATGAAATTACCCGGGCCTGTGATCTCGTTTGCAAGCACTGCCGGGCCTCTTCGCAGGAAAAGGCGGCCCCTGATGAACTGAAAACGGAAGATTCTTTTCGGCTGATCGACCAGATCGCTGAATTTCCCCGCGTTCCCACGATTTGCTTTACGGGAGGCGATCCTCTGAAAAGAGCGGATCTGTTCGATCTGATCCGGCATGCGAAAGAAAGGGGAATTCAATCCGCATTGACTCCTTCGGCAACGCCGCTTGCGACCCGATCCGCGTTCCAAAAAGCAAAAGAATCGGGCGTTTCCGCGATCGGAATCTCTCTGGACGGTCCGGATCCTGAACTTCACGATGCTTTTCGCGGTTTTGAAGGCAGTTTCTCGAAAACCATGGAAATGCTCGCTTATGCCCGGGAATTGCAGCTCCCTGTTCAGATCAATACGTCCATTACAAGGAGAAATGCCGATCGCATCGACGAAATTGCTCTGCTCCTTCAAAAACAGGGGATCATGATGTGGTCCGTCTTCTTTTTGATCCCGGTGGGACGAGGAGTCGAAGAGATCCGAATCTCTCCGCCGGAATATTTAAAAGTTTTTGAAAAGCTCTATTCCTGGTCGCTTACGATGCCTTTTGCCGTTAAAACCACAGAAGCCCCCCATTACAGACGATATGTTCTGGAACAGGGCGGAAATCCGGTCGCCCCGATCTCCGATCAAAAAGGGATCCGATCCGGACGTCCCCGTGCGCCTCTCGGAATTACCGATGGCCGGGGAATCGAATTCGTTGCCCATAATGGGGAGATCTTTCCCGCCGGATTCCTCCCCGTCTCCTGCGGACAATTTCCCAAGGATTCTGTTGTTGATGTTTATCAGAATCATCCCTTGTTTAAATCTCTTCAGAATCCCGATCAATATAAGGGAATGTGCGGACGTTGTGAATATCGATTCATTTGCGGGGGGAGCCGTTCCCGGGCTTACGCTTTGACGGGCGATCCTCTTCAGTCGGAACCGGACTGCTGCTGGCCGGATCCTCCGATTCGTAAAGATCCAATACAGCTTTGAGTTTTTTGATAAAGATCTCCCGAAAACTTTTGGGAGAAATGATCTGAACATCGGCGCCAAAGCCCATAAGCCAATGAAGAAGGGGCTTTCCCCCTTCCATTTCCATTGTTACCTTGAGAGAGCCGTCTTTCCGCTCTTTGATCTCCTTAAAGGAATCCCAGGCCAATTCCTTCACAATCGGCGCAACCGACTTTTTGAAAATCGCGACAATTTTAACAGTCCCTTCCTCACTGATAAAAGGGCAAAAAGCTTTCGACATATATTTCTCAATACTGAAATCGTCGGGTCGAGTAAATTTTTCTGAAAGAAGGTTCACGCTTTTCAGGCGGTTGATCTTCCAAAAACGAATCTCCTCATCTTTACAGGAGTATCCGACAATATAAATAAATCCATGCTGATAGATAAAATTATAAGGATGAATCTTGTAAACTTTCGGCCGATCCGAATGAACTGACTGATATTTGATCTCTATGATCCGCTGATCTTCCATCGCGACCAGGATACTGTCAATTTCGACCTGCTTATCCTTGTAATCAAAAGAACTGCGGTCCAGGCAATAAAATAGGGGAGAGACCCGTTCCGCGTAATCAATGGAGGATCGGTTGAGAAGCTGGCGGATTTTTACAATTCCATTTTGGAGAGATTCCCAAAAATAGGTTCCTTTCAGCGGTTCCATTAAATTACGGCCCACGTAAAAGGAAAGAAGTTCATCATGCGTAAAATTGATCGGAAAAACCCCGTTGGCGAAATCATAATAAAAGGTACTGCGCCCGTCTTCATATTCCGTTTTCAGCGCAACAGGAACGGATCGAAGCAGTTTAATATCCCTTCGGATCGTTTTTAAACAAACCTGAAAATGCTGTGCAAGCTGCGCAAGGGTAATTCCATTTGGCGATTTTGCTATGATCTCAACGATCTTCCACTGCCGCATAAAACCTGAAGTGTCTTTCATTGCTGCTCCCGATCTGAGTTAAATTTTTTGATAAAGGAAAAAAAAGTGTCAATGTATTTATGCAAGAATATATAGGAGCGGGAAAAGACTGTCAAGAAAAAGGGTGGACACTATTTGTCCACAAAGGAAAATTTCTTGTTTTTTTTAGAAAAAAAGAGAAAAAGGGAAGAAAATCTTCCCTTTTTGAGAAAATCAGAGCCAATCCAGTCCGACATCAAAGCAGATCACCGAGTGGGTCAACGCTCCGATACTGATCCGTTCGATTCCGGATTGCGCGATTGCGAGAATGGTTTTTTCATTGATGCCGCCGGAAGCTTCCAGCTCCGAGGATGCGTTGGACGCATCCCTCATTTGAACCGCTTTTTTCAAAAGATCCGGGCCCATATTATCCAAAAGAACAATATCCGGGTTGGCCGGAAGAACATCGGACAACTGATCCAGGGTATCGACTTCGATTTCGATCAAAGGAAATTGATCTTCCTCATAAAGGCCCGAAGTAAGAAGATAATTCCGGGCCTTCAAGACCGCGTTTCCCGGCGTAATTCCGGCTTCTCCGCTTGACGCGAGATGATTGTCCTTAATGAGAATATGATCGAAGAGACCAAGCCGGTGATTGTGTCCTCCCCCTTTTGCGACGGAGTATTTATCCAGAATCCGCCATCCGGGAAGAGTCTTTCGCGTATCATAGATCCGGGCCGAGGTCCCTTCCACCATTTTGACATATTCGTTTGTCTTTGATGCAATTCCGCTCATTCGGCCAATGAAGTTTAAAATGATTCGTTCCAGTCCGAGTATATCCCGGACCGTTCCCGAAAGTTCTGCAACCTGATCGCCCGCTTCGATGTATTGTCCGTCTTCGCAGCAAGGGGACCAAACGAGATCTTTATGGGACAAACGGACAATTTCCGCCGCCGCGTTTAAACCGCAGATCACACCGGGCCGACGGGCAACAACCGCCGTTTGCCCTTTTGCTTCCGCGGCGATTAACGACAAACTGGTAAGATCTCCCGGGGCGGCAACATCTTCCTCCAAAGCGGGGACGAGAAGCCGAGCAACCGCAAAGGCAAGATCTTCATTCCAGCGCTTATAAAGCATAAAATCTTTTTTCATCGACTTTCCTCGTATTACGGGGCAAGAGTGGAAATTTCCGGATCCAGAGCCGATCCCCATTTTTCATATCCCTTTGCGTTCGGATGAAGATAATCGGGCATGATTTCCGGCGTGAGTTCACCCTTGTCGTTCAGAAATACGGAATTGATATCGACCAGTTTAACCCAATCCAGATCCCTTACATAATAAGGCAAAAGGGCATTGATCTTCTGGATTTTTTCCATTTTATTCTCTCCCTTTTTGCCCCAGGGGAACACATTTAAAACGAGAACTTTCATTTGCGGGAATTTTTCATGAAGGATCTTGCAGATCTTTCGATTTCCCATCGCGATATTCGCGGCCGTTGATCCGGAAGCCGCATTGTTGACTCCGATCAGCAAAACGGCCAATTTTGCGTTGATTTTGCTGAAATCATAATGTTCAAGCCGCCAAATCACGTGCTGGGTTTGATCGCCCCCGATTCCGAGATTGATCGCTTTTTTCGACCCGTAATATTTATCCCAAACCTGTTTTCCGCTCCCTTCCCAACCATGAGTAATGGAATCGCCGACCATCAGAATTTCCGTATCGCCTTTCTTCAGATCCGTATTTTTCTGATTGAACCGGCCCATCCACCAGTCTTTGTGCTTTGGGTTCAATTTCGGAACGCCGACACATTCTTTTGGAGCCGGATCGACAACTTCCGCGATCATCGGTTCCATCGCGCTGGCCCAGATCTCATATCCTTTCGCGTTCGGATGGAGAAAATCAGGCATCAGCGACTTCGGAAGGGTTCCATCCTTTTCCAGAAAGAGGTCGCCGATTCCGTAAAGCTGAACATTCTCGACTTTTCCGCCCTTGTATACCGCGCGGAGTCCTTCGTTGATCTTGTTGACCTTGATCCGGCGTTCACCGTCCGCTTTTTCATCCCGCGGGAATACTTCCAAAAGTAGGATCTTCATCTTCGGATATTTGTCTTTAAGAACGGATACGATCTTGCAAATCCCTTCAACCGTCTGTTCCGGAGCACAGCGGTCCGGACGTCCGATATTGTTTGTTCCGATCATTACGACCGACATCTTGGGCGAGATCTTGTCCAAAGGAGAATGAGCCAATCGCCAAAGAACATGCTGGGTTTGATCCCCGCCGATTCCGAAGTTCATTGCGTTCCGCTTGCCGTAGTATTTTTGCCAAACATCTTTTCCCGATCCTTCCCAACCATGGGTGATCGAATCTCCGATCATGAGAAGATCGACATTTCCCTGCGCCATCCGTTCCGATTGCTTGCGGAACCGGTCGCAATTTCGATCCGCTTCCTGAGTCGCCGGATTGACGGTGCTGCCCGACTTGACGGAATTGTCCTTTTGAACGGGCGCCAGCAGAGTATCAAAGAGCCAATTCTGCGCGTCTGTTGTCGATTTTCCGGTTTTGTGTCCCAGCTTGACCTCATGAAGGATCTGCTTGTTCTTCGACGGAATGGAATTATAGGCCGCGTAAACAGAGCTCGGACTGCATGTTCGATCAATGAATCCTACGGTTACCTTGATCGGACAAGTGATTAAAGTTGCGTAATTAACGGCATCCAGATAGCTGGATTCGGCAACAACTTTGGGATCTTCCTTGAAGAATCCGGCAATATTCGGCCATCCGGAAGAACGTCCTTTCAAAAATCCCGCGTGATCGCAAAGGGCCGGAACCGAAGAGACGGCGTATTTGATATTCTTGTTCATTCCGGTAAGGATCAGAGCGGATGCTCCTCCTTGGCTTGTTCCGAAAAAGCCAACGCGCGCTTTATCCGCATCGGCCCGATTGACCAGCCAATCGATTGCCCGATCAATTCCAAGATATGCAGCCCGGAAAAAATAGGTCCTTCGATCCTTGGCACCCATATAGGTGTATCGGATATCCTTGTTGAATTCATCGTAAACTTTTTTCTTTTCATTGGGATCAAGAGGAACCGGATAGGGAAAAACGTTCATCGCGAGAGTAAGGAACCCTCGATCGGTCAACCAGGTAAGAGGACCGGTTCCAGGTCCGGCGCCGGGAACATTGATCACCACCGGGAAAGGACCCTTTGTAAACTTGGGAATCCCGAGAAATCCGTAGACGCGCTGATTGTTGACCGTTGCAAAGCTGATCGTATAGATCTCTCTTTTTTCGTTCGAAAGAGAAGAAATGATCTCCATCTTCACGTCGGCCGGAATGGCGCGAACTTCCTTTTGGCCTTCCGCAAGGAAAGAATCAAAATCGGCGGGCTTCGGCTGGCCCGGCTCGATCTTTAATGGATCAAAACCGGCGGCCGCCTGAAAATAAACAGGGTCTTTGACTGCCGGAATATCGACTCTTCCATGAGCGTAAAGAAAACCGGGCTTATCCATTTTTTCAGTAAATACGGCGGGATTCCCCTTGGAAAGATCCGCTGTTTTTTTACTGATCTCGTCCCTGTTGTCGTTGCTGAAAACGACCGACAATTTTCCCGCTTGAACCGGTTTGCCCGCCGGGTCAAGAACTTCAAAAGAAAAGCGGGCGCTTTCTCCGCACTTGTAGACCTGATCGGAATGATCGAAGGTGTCCTTTACGGTAAATGCCTTTTCCTGTCCGTTTGCGAACATGGGAACAAGGCAAAAAAGAAGAGAGAATAATCCCCATCTTACTTTACAGATTTTTTTCATACTTGAAATTCCTTTTCCTTCTAATTGAGTTCAAATCCAAAATATTCTTTGGCGTTGTTGTAGGAGATGTCCTGAACCATTTTTCCGATCCAGTCGAAATCGTTCGGGATCAGGCCCTTCTCCATATCATTTCCGAGCATATTACACAGAATTCTGCGGAAATATTCATGTCGTGTGTAGGAAAGGAAAGATCGACTGTCGGTCAACATTCCGACAAACCGGCCGAGAAGGCCCGTATTGGAAAGAGTATTAATCTGATCTTCCATCCCATTTTTTTGATCCAGAAACCACCAGCCGCTTCCGTATTGCATCTTGCCGGGATAGGATCCATCATTAAAGTTCGCGATCAGGGCCGCGAGCATATAATTGGAATCGGGATTTAAATTATAAACGATCGTTTTCGGTAATTTTTCTTCCCGATCCAATCGATCAAGGAATCGGGAAAGAGGAACCGCGAAAGGTCCATCGATAATCGAATCACACCCGGCATCCGGGCCAAGCGTGTTGAAGATTCGGGTCGAATTATTGCGCAAGGCTCCGATATGCAGCTGCATCGTCCAATTTTTTTCCGCGTTGGCAACCGCGATATCGGTTAAAAGAGAAGAGGAAAGGATCAGCGCGTCTTCCGGAGAGATCGTCTGATCGTTGAGAATACGGGCAAATATTGCTTCTTTCTCCGTATCGGATCCTTTTTCTGTCCATTGGAACAGGCCGAATCCGTGATCTGAAATCCGGCAGCCGTTCTGATGAAAATAATCATGCCGGCTTAAAAGCGCGGCGCGCAATGCGGCAAAAGAATTGATCTCGGCATTCGCGGCGATTCCCAGCTTTTCGATGTAGGCTTTCCAGGAAACAATTCCTTCCGGTGCAGTACAGGCCCAGGGAAGAACTTTGTCGGGACGAAAAGCGGGGATCACTTTTACCGAAAACGTTCCTGTTTGATTTTCATCCGCAATTTGCCGATGAAATTTCAGATCATCGACGGGATCATCGGTTGTACAGACCAGCTTTACGCGCATCTGTTCCATAATTCCCCGCGCATGAAAAAGCGGGTTCATCAGAATCTCATTGCAAATCGACCAGATGGAATCCGCAGTTCCCGGGTTCAAAAAGCGATCATTGATCCCAAAAGGACGATTCAGTTCCAGCATGGTCCAGTGAAAAAGAGGACTTCGAATGGTTTGCGGGACCACATCGGCCCAAGCGTTGAATTTCTCGCGGTCGGGAGCATCGCCGGTAATAAATTTTTCATGAATACCGGCGGCGCGCATTGCCCGCCATTTATAATGATCTCCTCCAAGCCAAATTTGGGTAATATTGTCGAATTGACGGTTGGTCGCAACCTCAAGCGACGATAAATGGCAATGATAATCAATGATAGGCATTGTTTCCGCGTACTCAAAATAGAGTCTTTCGGCGCTTTTGGTTTCCAAAAGAAAATTATCCGTGATAAATTGTGTCATTGGCTTTTTTGTACTCCGGAAAATAAGGAAAAAGCAAAAAACGGCGATCCTCCGCCCCGTAAAGACCTTAATATATCATCTTCAAGAGGGAAAATAAAGAACCCTCGTTGAAAATATTCCATTTTTTACTCTTTTATCCTGTTTTGCTCCGCCAAATGTACCGGAAAAACACTCAATTTCCGAAAAAACGGTCAAAATGGAACGGAAAAATCGTTCCGCAGGGTATTTTCCACTTTTTTAAGATTTATCACTTGCAATAAACAATTTAAATAACTATAATATTGCGTGTTGCGGTCAAAAAGGATTTTTCGTATGGATTTCATGTTTGTCAATTTTTAAAAACAGACTTGGCTATGCAGCGCGGTTCTAAAAAACCTGTTTCCTGTTCTGCCCTGTTCCGAAAACAGCGCAAAAGAAGATGCGGGCAGAAAGCCTGCGTTCCCCGGGGCTTTTAGAACGGCTTTGTAATAAAAAAATTTTGATTACAGTAAGAACGGACAGATCCCAACTTGAGGTGATAGCCAATAATGAATCGATTTTACTTTTATAAAAACGCGAAGCGGGTTGGCCCGATCAACAGTGCCCAATTGCGAAAGCTGGCAATGGCCGGTTTAATCAACAGGGATACTGTGATAGAAACGGATACGGGAAGACAGGTTAAGGCCAGTCGTGTTTATGGATTAGCCTTTAAATCGGAATCCAACGGAACAATGCCGGCTTCTCTCTCTTCTCCGGGAACTCCTGCTGCTGCCTCCCCTGTCGCTGTCGTTTCTCTGGGGCCGCAAGATGTAATTACCTTCTCTGCGGCGGAAAACGCTGTTCCTCTTTTTTCTTCCCCTTCTGCTCAAAGTGGCAAAGATCATGCCCGCATATCGCCTGTTCAGAAAAATACGCGAAAAAGCTTTGTTTTTAATCGCCCAAATCCTCAATCTGTTTTCGATACGGATCCGGATCAGAATGCGGCGGATTCTTCAGAACAGCAGAATATGTTTTCTCCGCGCTCGAACTCTTCGAAAGGTGTCATCGTGGTTAAATGATCCTTCCTGTCCGAAAAAATGGATAAAAAAAGCAAAATAAACATTTTTGAAATATTGGAGAAAGTTGTCTAATGAAGTATTTTTGTCCCCTGTTCCTTGTGTGTTGCCTATTTCTTTTGTCCCCGATCCATGCAGCCGAGCCTTGGCCGGAATATCTCGGTCCTCAAGGGCTCGGACATGCGGTTCAACTGGAAAACAAGGATATTCCCCTGGAATGGAGTGAATCGAAAAACGTTCTTTGGAAAAGTTCTGTTCCGGGAAAAGGATGGTCTTCTCCTGTCGTTGGAGATAATGAAATCTGGTTTACTTCAGCTTCCGAGGATGGAAAAAAGCGATTTTTGCTCTGCTATGATCTTTTAACCGGCAAGAAAACGCAGGACATTCTCCTTTATAATGTGGAAAAGGTGGAAAAATGCCATCGAACCAACTCTTATGCTTCTCCCACTCCGGTAATTGACAGCGAAAGAGTTTATGTCCATTTCGGAACGATCGGAACGGCGGCGATTGATCGAAAAACAGGAAAAAAAATCTGGGATCGAACCGATCTGCGCTGGGAACCGATTCAGGGCTTTGGTGCTTCGCCAACCTTATGGAAGAATCTTTTGATCCTTACCTGTGATGGCGGGGATGTTCAATTCCTGATCGCAATGGATAAAGATACTGGAAAAACCGTTTGGAAAACCAACCGATCAGTCCCTTTTACCGATGAAAAACCCGTATTCCGCAAAGGATACTGCTCTTCGACCGTTCTGAATTATGAAGGTGTCGATTATCTTGTGAGCAGTTCTTCAAAAGCGGCTTATGCTTATGATCCGGCAACAGGGAAAGAGCTTTGGCGCTTTATTTTCCCGAAATTTTCAGAAACGAGCACGATGCGTCCCCGTCTTTGGAAAAATAAAATCATTGTCAATTCCGGTTTTCCCAAAGCAACGCTTTACGCTCTGGACATTACCAAACGGGGAGAGATCGACTCCAAAGATTTTTATTGGCAAAATGGACAAAATTTCCATCCTGTTCCTGTTCCCGTCCTTGTCGATGGATATCTCTATGGAACCGATGGAAAAGGAATTGTCTTTTGCGTCTCCGCAGAAAATGGAAAAACGGTCTGGAGAAAACGGGTTGGCGGAGAATTTTGGACCAGTACGATTTATCAAAATGGGCGAATTTACGTCTTCGATACCGAATCGAAAACCTATGTAATCGCTGCGGATCCGAAAGAATGCCGGATTCTCGCGACAAATACCCTTGCGGATGGCTGTATGGCCACTCCCGCTTTTTTAGGCGATTCCGTGATCATCCGGACGAAAACCGCCCTTTATCGGATTGGTGCTCCCCAGTTTGCCGGTAAAAAGTAATCCGCTTTCCTTTTTTAAAACATAGTTAAAAATCAAGAAAAAACGTTAAAAAGCGTCAAAAAGCGAAAAAGTTGCTTTTGGACGCTTTTTTTAACGATAATTTTAGTATCGGCTTCTTTTACTTACTTGACAATGTAATCATTACCATGTTAAAATATGGCCGATGTCCATAAGTCGGGTAAAAAAGTAAAACAGGGATATTATTTATTCTTCTATATCTGATAATTGTCTTTTAATCAAACTTGCTTGAAAGAAAATTATTATTGAATCAATAATAGAATCTCCTTAAATTTTTATTGATCGGGAAAGGAAAAAATATGTTAGCAACGGAAGATATTTCATTGGAATCTGAAAACGCGTTAACAGTCGCTCGGATTGCGGAACAGGAAAAAGAGATCTCAAAGCGGCTTCTCTCGTTGGATGCCCTTCGCGGATTGGATATTTTCTTCATTATGGGAGGTGCCGGTATTTTTACCGCGATCGCTCAATGCTGGCCTTCTTCCTGCACTCAGGAGATCGCACTGCAAATGAAGCATCCTGCTTGGCATGGATTTACCTTCTATGATTTGATCTTTCCTTTCTTTCTTTTTCTTGCCGGGATCTCTTTTACCTTTTCTTTGGCAAAGCAGCAGGCCCAAAAAAAATCTTCCCTCAGCATTTACGGAAAAATTGTTTGGCGGGCTGTGATCCTTGTTTTTCTCGGTATTTTGTTCAATAATACCTTAATTTTCGATATCAACAGTATGCGTATTTGCAGTGTCCTCGGACATATTGGACTTGCCTGGATGTTTGCGGCTCTTATCTACATGAATACGGGCCTTAAACGGCAAATTGCGGTTTGTGCTTTGATTCTGATTGGCTATTGGCTGCTGATCTGCCTGGTGCCCGCTCCGGACGCAAACCCCGGTGCAAAATGCGCTCCATTCATGGAACAGGCAAGCAAACTCTTCTCTCCGGATGAACAGATCACAAAAAATCTTACCATGGAAGGTTCGATCGTTGGATATGTTGACCGGACGATCATGCCCGGAAAATTGTATCGGGAAATCCATGATCCCGAAGGTCTCCTCACCCTGATCCCCGCCATTATTACCGCGCTGTTCGGAATGATGGCCGGAGCACTGGTTCAAAAAGATCCTTCGGTTGTTTCTTCGCGGGAAAAAATATTGCGATTGATCCTTTGGGGGGTGTTCCTGGTTGGAGTCGGAATTTTGTGGAGTACGTTCTTTCCGCTTAATAAAAACCTGTGGACAAGCTCTTTCGTTTGCCTTACAGGCGGAATCGCGGTAATCGTTTTCGCCCTCTTCTATCTGGTGATCGATGTTCTTCAGTTCAGACGATGGAGTTTCTTCCTGGTCGTGATCGGAATGAACTCCATTACGATTTATATGGCTCAGCGAATTCTCGGATTTGATCGGGCAAGAAATTTCTGCTTCTCCGGCATCTCTTCCCTCTGTCCGGAAACGATTCAACCGTTGATTATGGCCGTGGGATATGTCGTCGTTTGCTGGTGGTTCCTCTTCTTCCTTTACCGGCATCGCGTTTTCCTCAAAATATGATCGAACCTTGCAGAGGATTCATCCGAATCAACAAAGAAAAAGGCGGAATTTTCCGCCTTTTTCTTTTTCCGGAAGATCACCCGGGCAACTTATTCGATCTCGAACAATGCGGTTTCCGGCGATTGAAAATCGTAAAGAAAGGAAGAAGTGTTCTCTCCCACCGTTTTTCCGGTAAAGATCTCGGTGATCTTTTTGACCTTTCGCGGAAGCGAGATCTTTTTTTGACCTCCTTCTTTAATGTGAACGGCGATCAGGCGTTCATTTGCGTAAACAGGGACTGCTTCCGTACAGTAAAGAGCAACGCCCGCCTCTTTCGCGTATTTTTTCAAAAGAGAGGGCTGAATCCAGTCCGGATTACGGACGAAATATGAGGTCCACCCTTCTTGTGCGATTTTTACCGGTTCGGATACATCGTAAGCGGATCCTGTCCATTTTTTGACGCGGTTGGGATCCAGCGTTTTTCCATCGCTGATCCCGGCCGGCCCCATCCAAAGAATAGTCCTGTTGTCTTTCAGAACTTTCTCTTCCAGAATCTTTGCCCGATCCGGTGTGATTAAAAATGTACTCGGAAAGAGAATCATTTTATATTGCGCAAGATCCATACGGTTCAAATCGTTAAAAGAACAGATCTCAAAAGGAGCTCCGATCCGGTTCAAATGATTTCGAAGAGGCGTATTCCAGGGGGTCGGTCCGCGACCGTTGATTTGCATGATTCCCTGCGGATCGGCGACCAAAAGGATTTCCGCCGCTGTTCGGCTTCGATCAGAAGAAAGCCGATTCCAGATCCGCTTCATTAACGCGATATTTTGAATCGCTTCCTCCGACTGATGAGCTCCGCCCCACATATCGAAGAACCAAAGCGAGGAATGATTGATCAACGCAAGGGCAAATTCGCGGCGCATGCCCGCAATATCTTCCTGTGGGCTCTTCCAATTCTTCATCCACTGAATTTTTACAAATTCATTGAGATTGCAATTATATGTGGTGGTTCGATGATCGATTTCGTGCATAAATCCTTTGCCGTTGAGAAGTCGGGTCGCATTGGCGATCATGAATCCGCTTCCGCCGCCCATGGGCCGATCCGCGTAAGTTCCCGGGCTGATCATAAAATCAATATAAGGAGACTGAAAGACTTTTTCATATCCCAGATGGCCGCAGCCGGTCAATTGCCAGCTGTTCAATTCCATGATATATCCGAAAAAGACCCCGACTTCTTTTTTGGATCCCGTTTCTTTTTTTGCTTCCTTGCAAAATTCGATAATGGAATCGGCGATCAGATCCTGTATGAAAGCAACGGAATTCAACGCATCCGATTCGGTCGAAGGATCGCGAACGATATTTTTAAAAGCGGCGGTATCCAACTGATCCAGAGAGGCGAAATTCGCTTTGCCGAGTCCGCGTTCCGATCGCCAGTTCGAATAGGCATTCTCTTTGGACCGGCCCGCTCGCCCTCCGGAATAGTCCATCCATTCATCCGTTTTTCCGCAAACCAAAATATAGGCTTTGATCCGGTTTCCGTATTTGCTTTCTGTATGATGGAGAAAATCACGCATGTATTCCATGGTCATTTTTTTCCATTCCGAATTGGAAAGACAGTTGGAAAGATCGATAAAGCTGTCGTAATTTCCATCACCTCCTCCCGCAAGGGAACGGGCAACCCAAGTGGGCGAATTCAGATCGACCATACAGAGAAATTCGACGTTCGGATTGATCGCGATGATCTCATCAAATTGCTTTTCCAAAGATTCCCAATCATAAGATTTCGGATATCTCCAGATCGACGGATATTTTCCATAAGGTTCTCCCAGCGAATTACAGGTACTGGACGGGAAAATGCAAACGGTATTAACCCCAACGTCAAAAAATCGCTTCATCGTTTGATGTTCCGGCCAAAAGGACCGATAGGCAAAATAGAGATTTTTATCCATTTTTACCTTGGCCCGCTCCACTGATCCCGCATCTTGGGAGGTAAAAAAGAAAAGCATTAAAAGGAATAAACCGTATAATAATCGCGAAAACTTCATGAGATTTCCTTTCTGTCGATGTTTGCAACCAACATCATGTATTATTGGGAAAACGCGGATTTTTCCACTTGAATCCTGCCCGAAAATGCTGTTTTCCCTCCGATCGAAGACCTTATTATACAAAAAATGATTTTACTTTTCAATACATCATCGTCTGATTGAAAAATGGTTGAAAAAAAATAAAAATCTTTTTCAAAAATTTCCTCTTGCGCCGGTTTGAAAAAATCGGTATCCTTCTCCCTTAATTGGACGAAGGATCGATCCAATGAATGCTTTTATACTGTTTAAGAGGAGAAAACATCCCGATCTATCAGGACTTATGTCCGGTTTTCCGCACCAGGGAAGGAATGGAAAATCGCGATCGGGAAGTTGACGGAAACCGTATGATTTCGGGGAAAGGATGCCCAGGATTTATGAATAAGTTGAACTCCAACACTCATTTGGATACATTTTTTGGCAAGATAGATAAAAAAACTGCTGTTTTAATCGTATTTTTTCTTTTTATTGCCGGAATTCTTTTAACAGGCAGCCTTTTTCAGGTATCCGCAAACGGGACCGCTTCCCAAGGATCTTCGGATGAACTTGTTCTTTTGGAATTTTCCGGTCAAGCTTGTCCGGCATGCCGCAAGATCGAACCCCTTCTTCAGCAGATGAGGGAGAAAAATTATCCGATCCAAACGGTTTTTCTTGAAAAGCCGGGAAGCCGGGAGATCTTCCGAAAATATGATATTGCAACAATGCCGACCTTTGTCCTGCTTAAAAATAATCAGGAGATCGACCGTCTTGTCGGACAGGGAGAAGATATTCCCGAAATACAGCCCAAGCTGCTTGAAATGTTCAATCGGGCACTTGCGCAAAAAGAGATCAATGTTCCGGAAGTTCCCCAAGAGGCAACTGTTTCTTCGCCGAATTCCGATTCTTTTTCCGCTTTGGCCGCTCCTGCTCCGATCAATGTTCCCGCTTCTTTCCCTGAAGCGGTCTCTGTTCCGGAAAATGGAAAATCCTTTTCCGCTGCCAGCGCTCCGATCACCGCCCCGATGGCCGCAACCGTTCGAATTCGATATATTGATCCGAACGGTGTAATCAATCGGGGAACTGGAACCATTATTCATACAAATAAAACAGGACAAAATTATGAAGCCCTGGTTTTAACTTGCGGACACCTCTTTCGAGTTGGCGAGGGAAAAGGAAAAATTGAAATCGATGTTTTCAATTCTTCGACCCAGCAGTCCATTACCGTTCCCGGCGAATGCATCTCCTTTGACGGTGATATCGATCTTGGCTTTGTCGGAGTTCCTTTGCCCTTTGAAGTTGCTCCCATTCCTCTTGTTCCCGCGGACTACAGAGCCCATGCCGGGGATCCCATGATCAGTATTGGATGTGATCAGGGAAATAATCCGACACCGCTTCAGCATCAGGTCGTTGCAACAGACCGGCATTTTTTCGATTCTAAAAAATCGGGATCCGCGAAAAATATGTTCTATTATATCGAGGTTTCCAACGCCCCTGTCGGCGGCCGAAGCGGCGGCGGACTCTTTATCGCGGGTCAAAATGGATATGCTCTTTCCGGTGTTTGCAATGCAGCGGATGATAAGGCAAATGAAGGGTTCTTTGTTCCCGCGTCGGTGATCTATGAAAATTTGCTTGCCAACCCGAATCTGATGTTCGTTTACCAGGATATGATGAAGCGCAATCAGTCCGCCGATTCTGCTCTCGCCGCGTCGATCCCAACCGCAAATCCGGTGAATCCGGGTGATCCCGCTGTTAATCCGGCGGCAAGCGGCAATTATGCGGTCGCTTCTACGAATCCCGCCTACGGACAGTCTTTTGCCGGGCCGATTGCGATCCAGCCGGTGAATTTTGAAAGCGCTCAAAAAAGCGGAACGGATTCCAAGTTGGATCAGCTTCGTCAATATCAGCAGGCGGGCGCGGAAATCATTTGCATCGTTAATTGGTCGGCGGCCGGATCGGCCAACGGAACGAAAAAGGAGACCGAAATCATTCGACTTTCGAATGGTCTTTCTCCGCGAAATCAGAATTGAGAGGATCTTTTTTGCCTCTTTGTTGACGTGAAATAATATCCTCAGGGAAAGAAAATGGATTCTCTTTCCCTTTTTTTTATATTTTTCCTTGAATACGGAGTCCCTTTGCGGTAAGATACCGTACAGGCGAACGGAAAATACAGGAACATCTGAAGGAGCAGATCTGATGAATCAACAGGAACTTGTCAATTATCTGGAAAGAATTTACCCATTGGATTTAACGGAAGAATTTGATAATACCGGTTTGCTGATCGGAGCCCGGAATCGCGAGATCCAGAAAGTAATGACCTGTCTTACCATTACGGCGGAAACGATCGACGAAGCACGGAAGAAGAAGGCGGATCTTATTGTATCCCATCATCCTTTTCCTTTTCATGCGGGCAAACGCTGGACGACCGATACACCGAACGGGCGAATGCTTCTCGCGTTAATGGAAGCGAAAATCGCGGTTTTCAGTCCGCATACAGCTCATGATTCCGCGTTTTTCGGGATCAACGAACAACTGGCGGAAATGCTGGATCTGATGAATATCGCGCCTTTGATTCCGTCCAGGGTCATCGCAAACGAAAATATGCTCGATGATCTTTCGAATGTCGGCGGTGATCTTATTCGCCGTATAGGTCAACCGTTGGGAAGCGGAAGGATCGGAAAATTAAAGAAAGCGGTTTCTCTGAAAGAGCTGGCAAAGAAAATACTTCATCTTCTGCACCGCGATTCCTTGCAGATCGTTGGTCCGGATAATAAAAAAATACAGATCATCGCGATCGGCTGCGGTGCGGCGGGAACCTTTATCGAAGAGGCCGCCCGTCAAAAGGCAGATCTTCTCCTTTTGGGGGAAACCCATTTTCATCCCTGTCTGGAAGCACAGGCCCTTGAACTTGCCCTTATTTTACCGGGCCATTACGCGACGGAACGCTTTGCAATGGAAACGATGGCCCGTCGAATCGCACATCGTTTTCCCGATCTCAAGATCTGGGCAAGTAAAGACGAAAGGGAACCGATTCGATTCTTTACCGGCTCATGAATTTTTTCTGATTCCCTGTTCTTTACCGGGAGAGGCGGACCTGATTCCGAATCGCGGTCAATTCGTTCATGATTCCGGAAAGATCCGCCGCATGATCTGTTCCTCCGAATGAATCATGGAGAGCATGGTAAATTTTATATAATTGCCGATAAACCATGCTTGCTTTTCGATCCGGTTTATAAATGATCGGCTTGATCCCGCACATTTTCTTTTGCGCGAGAAGAACAGATCGGTATCCTCCGCCGACAACCGATCCGAGGATCGCGGCCCCCAGCGCGCAGGTTTGTCCACTTCGGCTGATCATTACCGGCCGATTATAAATATCCGCATAGATCTGGAGCAACAGGGGATTCTTTTCCGCGATTCCTCCGGTGAAGACCACCTGCTTTACCGGAATATGATATTCTTCAAATCGATTGATGATCGTCAATCCGCCGAATGCGGTCGCTTCAATTAAAGCGCGATAGATCTCCGCCGCCGTTGTCTGCAATGTTTGTCCTATCAGAAGTCCAGTCAACAGGGAATTTCCCAACAGACATCGGTTGCCATTATTCCAGTCGAGGGCGATAAGACCGTTTTCGCCCGGCAAAAGGCTGCTTGCTTCTTTTGTAAGCGCGAGATGCGGATCCCTTTTTCCCTTTATTGCCCCGGCGGCAACATGAGAGACGAACCAGTTAAAGATGTCTCCAACGGCGGGTTGTCCGGCTTCGAATCCGAACATTCCGGGAACAATGGATCCGGGAACAATTCCCGACAGACCGGGAATATCAGGAACATCGTAATTCAAGGGACAAACGAGCATTTCGCAGGAGCTTGTTCCGATTACTTCGACCAGGGTTCCTGTTTTTATTCCCGCCCCCAGCGCGCCGAGATGCGCATCAATTGCCCCAACGGCAACCGGAATCCCTTTCGGCAATCCTGCTTTTTTCGCCATTTCCTCCGTCAAATATCCGGCAATGGAGTCGGAAGGAACCGCTTTCGCGAATCGGGAACGATAAGGAACAAGATCCGGATCGATTTTGGCGAAGAATTTTTCGGAAGGGAGTCCTCCCCATTTTTCGTGATAAAGAGCTTTATGTCCTGCGCTGCAGATCCCCCGAACCAGCGTTTCCGGTTTAAGATTTCCGGTAATATAAGCAGGAACAAAATCCGCGCATTCGACCCAGGAATAGGCCGCTTTAAAGACTCGGGGATTCTCTTTTTTGCAGTGAAGTACTTTGGCCCAGATCCATTCGCTGCTGTATATCCCGCCGCACGTGTTCAGATATTCGTTTTTGTCCTTTTTGGCGAGATCGGTAATGAATTCCCCTTCTTCACAGGCGCTGTGATCTTTCCACAACCAGGCTTGAGCGGCCAATTCTCCTTGAAATTCCGGCAAAAACGCAAGCGGAATTCCATTACGATCAACCGGTAAAGGTGTTGAACCGGTTGTATCAATTCCGATCCCGATGATATCGGACGGACAGATCCCTTTTCTTTGCGCCAATCGAACAGTTCGACGGGCAACTTGAATAAAGCCTTCTATATATTCACGAGGATTCTGGCGGGCAATAAGCGGATTTTTTGCGTCCGTAAGAATCCCCTTTTCGCCCGACGGATAAGAATAAACGGCGGACGCAATCTCTTCGCCCGTTGCAATATCGACAAGCAGACTTCGAACGCTGTTCGTTCCGTAATCAATTCCAAGAGAATATTTTTTCATAAGTTCCTTCCTTTTTGATTCGATTTGTCAAAGAAATACTGTTGACAACAGTAAGGGACGGTCCTGAATATTTCGACCGGGTCTTTCATTTGATCCATCGCCTGATTATAATTGGGGAAAATGGGATCATCAAGAGCGTTGGCGCACAATTTATATTGACGGATCATATTGACGCAAAAATTTTGACTTCCGGAATGAAATTGCATAAAAGAGAAAAATCAGGATCAAAAACAAGTGAAAGATCCGGCGGACACCCTCTTTTTTTCCCGGTGGTTTCCGGTATTGACAACCGACTTGATCTTTTGTAAAATGGAGGCTGTTTGGAATATAGAACACTGTTTGCACATATTTTTTAAAAGAAAAGGAGCTTTTATGGACCGGGGAAAGCATTTTTGGAATTTCAAAAAAGCGGTTTGTCTTGTTTGTTCCGGATTGTTCTTTTTGATCCTTCCGGCATTGAATGCGAAAGAGGCGGCCGATACAACGCCTGTTTGGGTTTCCGAAATGGATGTGATCGGGGCGCTTTTTACTCCCTGTGCGCAGCCGAGCGGACCGGGCTGGAATGTTGTTCGCAGTCTCCCGTCCTGGAAAATCGGAGATAAAGTTTATCTTCATAATTTTGAACATTATTCGCCCGGAAGCTATGTATTTCAACTTCCGAAAGGGAAAATTCGCTTTTCCGCCGGAATAAAAATTCGTGATGGGAAGGTCTTTCCCGGCCAATATACCGTTAATCTGTTCGGCGACGGAAAACTTCTTTGGACAAGCGGAATCATCACTTCGAAAAGCGAGATGGCGCACTGCGATCTCAATCTCGAAAATGTTCATTTCTTTGTAATCAATACCGTTCCGGTTGGAAAATTTCAGCAGCGGGACACCGTGATCTGGTTCGAACCGAAATTTGAAGCGGAGAAATCCGTTGCCAAGGAAATTCATTTTGTCAATTTTCCCGTGGATGATGAAGGGAATGTTCTGGATCCTTGCGATGAGAAGAGCAGGGAATATCTTTCTCTTACCTGGCAATTAAAAGCAGGAATGTCGGATCGGATCAAATCGCAGGCTTATCATCCGCAGGCAACCTTGATGAAGGAAGATCGTGATCCATTGGATATTATTCTGCGCCGAACGGCCGCTCTTTGCGATTCACTGAAAAGATCCGAAGGAGGCCCCTCTCTGGACGCGGAAAGCAAAAAATTGGATCAGCTGCAAAAAGAGAGCGCAAAAGTCGATCCCGGCAAGAAAAAAGAACGCCGGATCCTGTTCGATCAGGTTTTCGATCTTCGACGGGAGATCGCGCTTGCCAACCCGCTTTTGGATTTCAAGGATATTGTGTTTATCAAGCGGCATTATAATCCGGAGATGGAAAAACGCGGCAATCATATGTGCGATGAGTTTTTCGGATTTCATGGCCGGCCGGGCGGCGGACTTTATCTCTTGAAAAACGCCTTTGCAAAAGAGCGCAAAGATCAGCAGCTCGTCGATCTTTTGAAAGCGGCTCCGATCACCAACGGGCGGCTCAAGGGCCAAAAGCTGGACGCGAATTGGGCGTTCCTTGCTCCTACTCTGTCCTATGATGGAAAGGAGATCTTTTTTGCGGCAACCGATGCGAAAACACCGCGCCATTGCTATCAGTGGACCGATGATACCTGCTATCATCTTTTCAAAATCGGGGCTGATGGAAAAGATCTGATCCAGCTTACCGATGGTTCATTCAATGATATTGATCCCTGGGTAATGCCGAACGGCCGAGTCGTGTTTATTTCTGAACGGCGCGGCGGATTTGGCCGGTGCCATGCGCGTCCCTGTCCGAGTTATACACTTCATTCCATGGAAAAAGACGGCAGTGATATCGTCTGTTTAAGTCCGCACGAAACCAACGAATGGGCTCCCATGGTCGATAAAAACGGAATGATCGTCTATACACGCTGGGATTATGTCGATCGCGGATTCAATCAGGCGCATCATCCCTGGATCACTTATCCCGATGGACGCGATCCGCGTGCGATTCAAGGGAATTACTCTGAAGAGGAACGAATGCGGCCACATTTTGAAACGTCTTTCAAGCCGGTTCCCGACTCTCATAAAGTGGTGGGAACCGCCAAAGGACATCATACTCAGTACTTCGGATCCGTGATCCTTCTTGATCCGAATGTTGAAGACGACGACAACGGAGGAGATCCGATGGCCCCGATCCGCCGCATTACGCCGGATCAGGCGTTCCCGGAAGCGGAGCTCGGTGTTCATGGACCGCCAACGAATTACGGGCAGCCGTTCCCGCTCAGCGAGGAATTTTATCTTGTCGCTTATGATTCCTTCAGCGGATCCGGAAGAGGACCATACAATAATTTTGGCCTTTATTTATTGGATGTATTCGGCAATAAGATCTTTATTTACCGTGATCCCGCGATCTCGATCCAATGTCCTTGGCCGGTTGCCGAAAGAGAAGTTCCTCCGGTGATCCCGCACCAGACCCTGGTCGGAATTCCCAAATCGCAAACAAAGGAATCGAATTCTTCTGCGGGGATCAAGGACAAAAAGGATCTTCCCAAAAAGGCGGTTGTTGGCGTTACCAATGTCTATAATACCAATCGGCCGTTCCCGGAAGGCTCGAAGATCAAGGAATTGCGGATTGTTCAGATCCTTCCGAAAACCACTTGGAACTGCAATGATCCCTGGATCGGATATGGAGCGGAAAAAGGAGCGCGAAAAGTTCTGGGAACCGTTCCGGTTGAAGCGGACGGATCGGCCCGCTTTGAAATGCCCGTCGATGTTCCTGTTTATTTCCAGGTACTGGATGATAAAGGAGTTGCCGTTCAATCCATGAGAAGCGCAACCTATGTAAAGCCCGGAGAAACGCTTACTTGCCAAGGATGCCATGAAGGCCGGCATAGTACTTCCATGAACCGGCTTTCCGGTTTCCCGGCGGCTTTTCAGCGGAAGCCTTCAGAAATCAAGCCGGAAATGCCCGGATCAAATCCCTTTAATTATCCGGTTCTGGTCCAGTCCATTTTGGATAAACATTGTGTCGACTGCCATTCGAAAGAAGCGGCGGCCGAAAAAACGTTCCCGCTGGACCGCGGTCCGGAAGGACGCCATTTCTTCACCTCTTATTTAAAGCTCCGTCCTTATGTTTTTGTTTATTCATCGAATAAAAATCAGCGAATGGATCCTCCGATCCATTACTTGCCGGCATCAGGAGGAGCCTATGATGGATTTTTGGATGCCCGAACTTTCCCCGGAAAATTCGGTGCCAATGCCTCCAAACTTTGGACTCTTTTGAAAGAAAAGCATTATGGTGTTCAACTGAACGATTTGGAAATGCGGTCGATCGCTCTTTGGCTCGATAATAATGCCGACTTTTACGGCGCTTACGAATATGATACTCTCGCAACCCAGCGAAAAGGAGGAGTGGTCAAGCCGACTTTGGAATGATGATCTTGCAATGGATGGGATTAGAGATTCGAATCGTTGTTCTTGCCGGTGTAATCGGCCCGATTCGATTTCGTGATCCTGTTCTGCGGAAAAATAAAACTTAATTCAGGAGTAAAAAATGAAAAAAACGTTTTTGACAGCATCTTTATTCACCGGATTTCTGTTCTTGATCTGCGCGGGACTGAATGCGCAGGAAAATTTCAAACCGAAATTGTTCGCAAAATTGGCCCCCTGTCTCTATAATCCGGATGGGTTGACCGTTTGCGAAAAAACCGGAAAAATCTTTTTAAATGTTCCGAACTTCAGCCAAGTGGAAAATGGAAAAAAGAAAAATTCCAATCAGGGCGGCTATTTGGTTGAACTGAAGGAAGACGGATCCTTTTCGATCCTTCTCGAATATCCATCGCTTGCGTTGACCGGACAATCCGGCCCGATGGGACTGGATATCGGACCGGATGGAAATATCTATACCTGCGATAATCAGTACTTCTACAGCAAGGATCACTCATCGCGAATTCTTCGGGTCGTAATGAAAGACGGCAAACCGACCGGAGAAGTTCAAGTTGCGGTCGAAGGGGTTAAACTCGCCAATGCGGTGATGTGGTTCAGAGACCGGATGTTCTATTCGGATTCCTGCTTTGATACCCAGGATCCGAACGCCGAAAAATGGATCGGATCCGGCGGGGTCTTTATGTTTGAAAAAGAGGAGATCCTGAAGGCGGGTAAAGACGGCAATCCGCCGCTCAAGCTGAAAAGCGCCGATGTTGATTCCCATTGCCTTGCAACGGTAAAAGTGCAAAGGGTCGGACGGAGTGATCCCACCGGACCGGATGGATTGACCGCCGATTCCAATACCGGGGTGATCTATTTCGGGAATTTTGGAAACGGACAGCTTTACGCGATTTATCCGAATGCCGACGGGTCTTACACAAAGAACAGCCAGCAATGTATTTATGATCCTGCGAAAGCGGGAAAAGAAATCGATCCGCCGTTCCAATGCTGCGATGGAATCTTTTTCGACAAGGTATCGAACAAGATCTTCATCAATGATTCGGTTGCCAACGCGATTCGATATTTTGCCCCGGTAAAGCAGGGAGAAAAAGCGGAGATCAATGTCCTTGCGATCAATGATGATACCGATGGAAATGATGGATCTCTCGATCAGCCTTGCGAATGTGTTGTCGTTAACGGAAAGATGATCATCGTCAACTTCGATTGGCCCTTCCCCGGAATGAAAAACACGAAGGTCGATCTTCCCGGAACATTGTCCGTAATCGATATCAGTTCCCTCAAATAATGCGGAAAGCGAAATCAATCAGCAAACAGAATTTTTAAATCAAAAAAGGACTTCTTGCGAGGAGTCCTTTTTTGATTGGATCAAAGTACTAAAGAGCTTCCCTTGTAAGGATCAGTGTGATCGGTGTTCCTTCCGGAGGGATCTTTTCCGTATTTGGCTGATAGAAAAGATTATCGTTGTCTGCGGTGCTTTCGAAAGGAACATCCAGTACGGATCCGGGAAAATTGGCAACACCGAAGATCTCACCGGAAAGATCCGCAAGATAATACTTTTTTCCTTTGGAGTCGGTTCCGAAGAGTCCGCCGGTAAAGACCCAGGAATCGGACATTGTCTTTTGTGTTTTCGATTCCCTGATCCATTCTTTGGCATTGATTTCTTTTTGGACTCCGCCGGAATCAAGCCAGCGAATATGAATTGCGATTTTTTCTCCTTTTGCGGGAACAAAAACGGGATCGAATCGCGCCGGACTTCCCGGCTTGGCTCCAATGATCAGAAGGCCTGCATGGATCAGGTGCGGTTTGATCGGAAGCGATACGATCGATTCATGTTCTTTGCTTTTTTCCCGACAAGCGAAAAATTCGAGAAGACCTTCCCGAAGACAGACAGTTCCTCCGAGGATCAGTTGTTTGCGATCGGGAGAAACCCAGATCGGTTCCGTTTTGTCCAGCTGTTTAAGCGTTTCCGGATGGTCCGCAAGGGGATTGAACGATTTCGTTTCTTCTCCCGTAAGCGGAAAAAGAAACGAAAAGGACAAAAGGAAAAAGAAAAATAATTTTTTCATCGGTTTCTATTTTCTGATCGGAACGGTTCTGGGGCAAAGATAATACGCTTCCGGTTTAAGCAGGCTGGCGGCAATGTCGGCCGGATCTGTAATGATTCCTTCCTCACTTTGCGTTTCCAGCATTTCCATAAAAGAGGAAGTCGATTTATACCGGACAACATGAACATCACCTTCCAGCAGACCGGCCATCTCAATGGTTTTTCGAACGGCATCATCGGTGAATCCGATTTCATCGATCAGTCCGAGATCTTTTGCCTGCTGCGCGGAATAAATTCGGCCGTCGGCAATGGTTTCCAGATCTTTTACCGGCTTCTTCGGCTGTGCAGGTTCAGGATCCTTTTTCTTGTTCGCGTTGTCTTTCTTAGTATCGTCTTTTTCAGAATCCTTTTTATCTGCCGGTAAATTTTTACCGTCTTTGGATCTGTCCTTTTTGGAATCGGCTTTTGGAGATGCAGTACTATCCGGAGCGGCGGTTTTATCCTTTTCCGCGGAAGGGGCTTCTTTCCGGAAGATCGGTCTTCCTTCCCGAACGACATCAAGGAACTGTTTATATCCCTGATCGACGAGGCTTTGCCAAATCTCCTTTTCTTCCGGCTTCATCGGCTTGGTGAAATCGCCCATCCCCTTCATAGGGCCGCTCGTGATTGCGGAAGAGGAAATCCCAATTTTATTGCAAAGATCAGCGGCATTGTACAGGGGAATGATCACGCCGATAGATCCGGTCATCGTAGACCTTTCGGCGTAAATTTTATCGCCAACCATAGACACATAATATCCCCCGCTTGCGGCGAGAGATCCCATACTTACAACGATCGGGATCTTTTTTTCTTTTTTCATCTCTTTAAGGAGATAGTAATAATAATCACTTCCGGAAATTGTTCCGCCGGGCGAATTAACGCGAAGGACGATCCCTTTGATTCGGGGATCTTCGGTTGCTTGCCGGATCGCCTTGCGAACGAATCCGTCCTCTTTGCCGTCGATCAATCCCTCAATCGGAAGAATCGCGATTTTACCGGAAGAGAGGGTATTTCCGGCAAGGGTTTTTTCCACGACTGCGGTTTCCTTTTCGGATATTGTATCGGAAAAAGAAGCGAGTATTCCTCCCAGAATGCAAAGACAGACAAAAGTGATAATAAAGAACAGGAACCCGGAAAGAAAAAGCGCAAAGAAAAATCCAAAGATCTTCTTAAAGCAGCTTGCGAAAAACGATTGGGGACGCGGCGGCATATAGGGAGGGCAATACCCGCGGGGCGGATAGGGTGAATGATTGACCGATTGCGCAAAGGGGGGGACCTGATTGAAGTTGCCGTATTCCGGACCTTGATACTGATCGTTGCTCATGAACTGTTCCTTCTCTAATTATTGTTGATTATTGGCATCGCTGTTTTCTGTATTATTCCAGGCATCAAGATAAAGTTGATAAACCGGAAACGCTTCCGCGTTTGTTTTCAACCATTCTTTTGTGGAATCAATAAGCGCTTTTTCCTGATTTGCGGAGATTTGCCCGTTGAGGAGCATCAGACGCAAAAAGACGAAATAAGTATCCAGGACATCACATCGGCAGTACTGATGGATCTGTTCGAGGTTTCCCTCATCATAGATATCCTGAACCATGTCCCCTTTGGTATCGATTTTTCCCGGTTTTTGGATGATCTTGGAGGCGAGATTCAATCCTCCCGTGAACTGAACAGCTCCATTGTTGGTGAGAAAATCGCAAAGATCGAAATGTTTGTTGTAATTATAGCGGTATCGGGGCTGATCATAGGAGCGGGCCCCCCAGGCCAGCCATTCCGGAATGGGAATGCCGAATCGGAAGGCGGTCAATTCCAGGAGCGGGATATCGAATCCCCGTCCATTGAAAGTGATCAGGGTCGGCTTTTGATAATGGAGCCATCCGTTCCAGAAGGTTCGGCAGATATTTTCCGGCCCATTGTCCAGAACTTTAATATCGATCAGAGAATAATCGCCTCTTACTTTGGCCAAAGCGAGAGAGATCGGGATCTGGAAGGTGTAGGGGACGAAATCGGACCCCTTCTTTTCCATTAACTCATCGCGATATTGCCTTAAAGCATTGTTTTCGTCGATCTCCTCATGAGGAAAGCGAACGTTGGCAACGAGCTTTGGATCTGCGACACTTTCGATATCGAAGACCAGAAATCGGACATCTTCTTTTGGAGACATACAATTATTCCTGTTCGTAAAAAGATTGTAAAGAGAACTGAATATCTGCTTATATTATAGACATATCCGGAGAAAAAACAAGGATTCCGGTTTTTTGTTCAAAAGGAAAACGGATCTCCATGAAGATATTCGGAAAGATTTATATTCCGGGCCGTTGAAAAAACGGTTAAATGGACTATACTTTAGGGATGTTTTGTTGTTTTTTATCAAAAATGGAGGAATACGGGATGGCGCGTCGTTCGTTTGCGTCCATACGCGGTGATCTTGATCTCATGCACCATTTAAAGGGATATGAGGAATTGATCCGCCCTTGGAGCCCGAATATTTATTTTGAAAAGGCCGCTCCGCTGGAATTGGAGATCGGTTCCGGAAAAGGTCTGTTCCTCCGTAAAGCGGCGATGGAGCAGCCCGATCACAATTTTATGGGGATCGAAGTCTCCCTTCGATACGCAATGATTACGGCGGCAAAGTTGTGTAAAGCAGGGCTTAAAAACGCTATTTCTGTCAACGCGGACGCCGCCAAAGTCCTCGGAGAACTCGTTCCAAGAGATTCTCTGGAAGCGGTTCACGTCTATTTTCCCGATCCTTGGTGGAAAAAATCTCATCGGAAACGTCGAATTCTTCGGGTCGAAGTTCTCCAAATGATCGAATTTACCGTTCGACCCGGCGGAAAATTGCATTTCTGGACCGATGTTCAGGAGTATTATGAATCGACACTCGAATTGATCGCTCAACATACAACGCTGGAAGGGCCGTTTCCGGTCGAGGTGGAAGATGATCCGATCGTTGAAAATGAAATCGAAAACGACAGTGCGGATCTCGAAAAATTGAATCCCGACTGTTTTCATACCCATTTTGAACGAAGAACCCGGTTAAATCATAAACCGGTTTATCGTTCTTTTTTTATCGTAAAAGAAAATAAAAATGAAGGAGCTGTCCAAAATGAAAGAGATTAAAGAACTTTTATCCGAGCTTCTTTCCGTTCCTGGAACATCGAAAGAAACGCTGGAAGAAATTGCCGCGTGCTGCGAACTCAAGAAGTTTTCAGCCAACGAGATCATTTACCGGGAACATGAAAATTCTCGTTTCTGGTTTATCGTGATCTCGGGCCAAGTGGACGTCCAATATCTTTTGAAAGATGGCCGCCGCCAAACGCTTGACACCTGTTTACGGGGTGATCACCTGCTTTGGTCGGCCCTGATCGAGCCGCATGAAACGAACTCGATCGGAATTGCCCGTGCGGAAACCGATCTTCTTTGCATTGACGGCAAGCGGCTTCTTGCGATCTGCGCGAAAGATACCTCTTTCGGATTCCGAATGATGAGCCTGGTTGCTTCTGTGATCCGGCGCCGTCTTCAGGCAGCTCGAAAGCAGCTCTCGTTCAGCAATATGCATTAATCAGGAAGAACCGAAGATCAAAGGAAATCGGTATCCATGAAAATGGTGATCGGCCCGTCGTTGATCAATTCAACAGACATATTTTGCCGAAAAGCACCGGTTTCCGGCTCAATTCCGTATTTTCGAACTTCCTCAAGGAAAAAGAGATAAAGTTTTTCCGCGAGATCCGGGGGAGCCGCTTCTGTGAACGAGGGCCGGTTGCCCCGTTGGCAGTTTGCGAAAAGGGTAAATTGACTCACGACAAGGATTCGGCCGCCAATTTGGGATAAAGATAAATTCATTTTCCCTTCCGGATCCTCGAAAACCCGAAGATTGCATATTTTTTTCGCAAGTAAAACGGCCTCTTTTTCCCCATCGCCGCATCCGACACCCAGAAGGACAAGGAATCCCTGTTCGATCCGGCCGATGCATTCATTGTTCTTGTCCGGAAGAAGAACGCGGCTTTGTTTAACACGTTGTATACAGGCTCTCATCATTCGGACTCCTGATAATAGGAAGGATCAAGTGATTAATTCAAATACCCCTCAATGGATCTCGGTCGGCCAATTGACCCATTTAATGAAATCAATGGTTGAACCATTGTTTAAGGATGTCTTTGTCGTCGGAGAGATCTCAAATTTCAGCCGTCCAAAGTCGGGACATTGCTATTTCACCCTGAAAGATGCCGATGCCCAGCTTTCGGCAGTAATCTGGAAGTCTTCCATGATCAAAATGAAATTCCAGATGAAAGACGGACTGGAAGTTCTCTGCCGGGGCCGGATCGAGATCTATCCTCCGCAGGGCAAATATCAGCTTATTGTATCATCCGTCGAGCCGAAAGGAATAGGGGGACTGGAACTTGCCTTTAAACAGCTTAAGGAAAAATTGGCTGCCGAAGGCCTGTTCCAGCCTGAACGAAAAAAGGCAATTCCGGAAAAACTCCGCTCAATCGCCCTGATCACCAGCGGAACCGGAGCAGCCGTTCGCGATTTTCTCAATATCTTTCATCACCGCAGTCGAAGAACAGAAATTTTACTTGTTCCTGTCCAGGTTCAGGGCGAAGGATCGGCCGAAGAGGTCGCTTCCGCAATCGAGAAGATCAATCGGATCCCGATCGCCAATCGTCCGGATGCAGTTGCTTTAATTCGGGGCGGCGGAAGTGCGGAGGATCTTTGGACTTTCAACGAAGAAAGAGTCGTTCGGGCCGTTGCGGCTTCCGCGATTCCGATCATTACGGGAATCGGACATGAAGTGGATATCTCTCTTGTCGATCTTGCCGCTGATCTTCATGCGCTTACGCCAAGCGATGCCGCTGCCCGTTTGGCTCCGGAAGATCGAGGATTCGATAAACAACTCGATCTGCTCCAGCAGAGAATTCATCGGGCAATGGATCGTATGATTGAAAACGGAGATCGAAATTTAAAGCGGCTGAAGTCCATTTCCGTTTTTCAGAATCCGGAAATTTTTTTGATCGATCGAAGAGTCGATGCGTGTCGGACGATTCGGGAATTTCTTCAACGGTCGCTTGATCATTTCATCGAAATCAAGGAAAAAGAGATCAAAAGCATCGCGGTGCGATTGAACGCACTCAGTCCGCTTTCCGTTTTGGGAAGAGGATATTCTCTTACACAAAAGGAAGACGGGACGATCATTAGAAATTCGGATCAGGTTTCTGTTGGAGAAATGATATCGACCAAGCTTTCCAAGGGAACGATTTGCAGTCGAGTAGAAAAAAGGGGTGAAATAAAATGAGTTTTCTTCAGCTTTCAGGAAAGCGTTTTTTGATTTTTGGCGTTGCGAACAAAAAAAGCGTTGCTTATGCGGTTTCCGATCTTCTTCGATCGGAAGAGGCGGAGCTCGTTTTTGTCGTTCGGGATGAAGAGATCCGGGAAAAGGTTCAAAAGCTCTTTCCTGAAGATCCGGTCTATTGTTGCGATGTTGAAAAGGAGGAAGATATTGCCCGTTTGCGCCTTGAAATCGGAGAGAAGTATGATTCTTTTGACGGAATCCTTCATTCCATTGCGTTCGCGGACTTTTCTGAAGGAATAAAACCTTTTCATGAAACGCCGAAAAAAGCGTTTATGCAGGCACTTGATATTTCCTGCTTTTCGCTGGTCGAGATCAGTCGGGCCTTTGGCGATCTTTTGACGCAGGACGCGTCCGTAGTAACCGTTTCCATCTCAACGACACGAATGGCGAGCGAAAATTATGGATACATGGCGCCGATCAAGGCTGCGCTGGACTCTTCTCTTGCCTTTTTAACGAAATCGTTTTCGGCTTTTTCTCATGTTCGATTCAATGCCGTTGCGCCCGGCCTTTTAAAAACATCCGCATCGGCGGGAATTCCCGGATATCTGGATTCCTGGATTTACGCGGAACAGGTGATCCCGCGAGGAAAAGCGGTTTCCACTGCAGAAGCCGCGGCGGCCGCCGTCTTTTTACTCAGTCCGCGGTCCAGCGGAATCGTTGCCCAAAAAATCGTGGTTGATGCCGGAATGGAGATCAATTATTTCGATAAAAAAATTATTAAAAAGGCAACAAACGAGTGATCCCGATTTTTCCGGAGCGTTCGATGGACTTACAGATGTTCTTGCTGTAAATGGAAAAGGACGTTAATTTTTTGCAAAAGCGATAAAAACAGACAGAAGAGGAAGAATGGGTAAAATAATAGTTCTCGTTCGGCTTTTTTTTCGGGCATTGACAGAGCTTTCCCCGCGAATTCTTTATAAAGCGATTCGTCTTTGGGTTTGGAAAGGTTTTTTTGCTCTTGCCGCTTATAAAAAGAGGTTGAAGGAAGGGAATCTTTTTCCTCCTTTTCTGTTCTTTGCACTTACAAACGCCTGTTCCTTGGCTTGTCGGGGATGTTGGAACCATCGTGATCAGCCGGAATCCCTGGAGCCGGAAGATGTGGAGCGAACGATTCGAACCTGTGCGGAGCAGAGTGCCTGGTTTCATACTTTTTTGGGCGGGGAACCTTTGATGTATCCGAAGATATGGGAGATCATTCAGAACCATCCCGAGTGCTATTTTCAGATCATTACCAACGCGCAGATCCTTGATGCGGATGCGATTGATAAAATTCGGGAAGCGGGAAACATCACCCCGCTTGTAAGTATTGACGGTTTTGCGGAGAGCAATGATGCCCGACGCGGGGAGGGGACTTTTCGAAAAGCAGCGGATGCCTGTCGGGAATTGCAAAAAAACCGGCTGCTCTATGGAGTTGCAACGGTTGTCAACGCCTTGAATTTCGAGGAAGTCCTTTCTGATGATTATGTTGATTTCTTTATTAAAACAGGCGCGATGTATCTCTGGTATTATATGTACCGGCCTGTTGGAATGGATCCGGCTCCTGAACTTGCGCTTGATCCTGATCAGATCGTTGCTTTCCGGCAGCGCCTTCTGGAACTCCGAAAAAAGAAGCCGATCCTGTTGATCGATACCTATTGGGATGTGAGCGGAAAAGCGGTTTGTCCTGCGGTAAAAGGACTTGGATTCCATATTGGACCCAAAGGAGGGATCGAACCTTGTCCGCCCCTTTCTGTCTGCAAGGAAACCCTTTCGAGCGGGCCGGATCTGTTTAAAACGATCAATAAAAGCCGATTTCTGCGCGAATTTCAAAAGTTCGCGCATTCCAAAACGGAGGGATGTGTGATTTTGGAAGCGCCCGGCGATCTTGCCCGATTTTTTAAAGATCAAAAGGCAGCGGATCAGGCCGAAGGAAGATTTCTGAAGGAACTGGAATTGAGCCCTTCCAGAACAAGTCATCATCTTCCCGGTCGAGAGATTCCTGAAGATTTTTGGTTCTATCAAATTCTGAAAAAAAATCTGTTTTTCGGGATGGGAGCATACGGTTAATTCGGAAAATTTTCCCCCTTGAGAAATAAAACAAGGCAAAATGCGGAAGGTTGAACGGATAATCCGGAAATTTTTGTTTTTTGGGGGTTTACTTTTTTCATTTTCTCGGTATAATAGAATCAAGGTAGTATACTATGAGTGAATTTTTTCTCCGTAGTATGAGATTCATCGCGAAGGCTGTCGTCAGCTTTTTTGCCTTTTTTTGTGTTGAAAAAAGAGTGTAAAAAGAAATTGACCAGTTTGCAGCCGAGAGAGGTTTGTTTTGGAAAGAGAACAGAAAACAAAAGAAGAATGTCTTTCACTCGAAGGAACGGTAACCGAAGAGGTCCGGGGAGCATTTCGAGTTAAGATCGACAACTTTGACCACACGGTTTTATGTCGGCTTGCGGGGAAAATGCGTAAATTTCGGATTCGCGTTGTTCCCGGCGACCATGTGAAAGTGGAGTTGAGCCCTTACGATATGGAACGGGGCAGAATCACTTATCGGGACAAGGATAATCCAGGATCCTGATTGACGGACTGCCGGAGAAATCTTCTCCGGTTTTTTTATGTCCCTTTATGCCCCTTGCTTAAGATCCCGCCTTTTAAATTTTCCGGCGGATATTTATCTGCCCGGGAAAATTCTGAACGGAAAGTCTTCTTCCAAATCTGATTTTAAAACAGGGCCCAAAGATAAAGGAAGGCTCCGATCGCCGCGATTCCCATAATGGTAAGTACGAGCATGATCCTTGGATTGATTTCTTCATTACGCTGATAGGAATCGGGATCCGGCGGAATAAATTCGCTTTCTTCTTCGGATTCCTGATCCTCTTCCGATCTGTTTTCGAGATCAAATACATGTCCGCACCACTCGCATCGGGCGGGAAAACGGGGAACAAACGGTTCCGAACAGACATGGCAAACGGCCAATTTTAATACTTTTCGCTCTTCTTCCGCCGTTTTTTCCAAATCGATCAGTTTTTTGGCGGGAGTAATTCCGGAATAGACAGGATCGGAAACGGAAATCGAAAGATTGGGAAGATCTTTCGGCGCTTCGGTCGGCGCTTCCGTTTTTTCGGGATAAGGAGCGGAATAAGGAGAATCATATCGGTAATCCCGCAGTCCCGGCTGGATCTCTCCGGCCAATTGAGAGGGAAAATTCGACCGATCTGCAGGGGCCGATCCATGATGGCACCCGCAATTCCCGCCGCAGGAACAGGAATGATCGGAAGATCCTGTTTCCTGCGCCGGTTCGACCCAAAATGTATCATCTCCCAACGGAAATAAATTTCCGGAGACTTTGCATATTGGACATCGTGTTGTTCGTCTTCTTCCGCACTGCGGACAGACTGGCCAAATCGCAAGCGCTTCCTGAAATTCCTGCTCATCCTCAAAATTGTCCCTGTATTGCATTGCATCCTTCAAAAAATCTTCCTTGACCGGACCTGCGTAAGGATTGGCATCGATTCCATTGTCGTTCTGGTCGTTCATTGATTGCTCCTTGAACTCGTATTTTCAATGAGTTGTCCTGTTTTTATTCCCAATTTGCGCGAAAAAAATTCGACTTTAAAATGGATAAAACAGGGAATTCTTTTGGTAATTCGAAAATTATACAGAAAACATCGTGATTTTGCAATAGGAAAACGGATTCATCCTGTATTTTCTCGGGACTTTACTTATTTTGTATTAAAAGGAGGCGATCCGGAACAGGAGTTTTTTCTTCACTGGACTTGCCCTTTTCTTCTTGAGCGGCTGGGGTATAATTTTTTTCTGTGAAGTATTATCCCGCAATTTTTATCCATGGAAAGGGAATCGAATGAATCATCCTGAACATTTAACCGCAGAACTGATCTCTATTGGCGACGAAATTACTTCAGGTGCGATTGTTGATACCAATTCGGCCTGGTTGAGCAGTGAACTTGCCGATCTCGGGATTCGGACCCTTTATCATTCGACAGTGGGCGATGAACTTGGCCCGATGGTTGATGTCTTCCGAATTGCGGCGGGCCGAAGTGATCTTATTCTGATTACAGGAGGGATTGGACCTACAGAAGATGATCTTACCAGACAGGCGGCCGCGGATCTGATCGGTGTTCCCCTTCAGCAGGATCAGGAAACACTGAACTTTATTCAGGAGCTCTTTCGCAAGAGGAATCGTTCGATGCCCGAGTCGAATCGGATCCAGGCCTGTTTTCCGAAAGGAGCCAAGATCATTCCGAATCCGCATGGAACCGCGCCCGGCTTTGAATGCGAACTGAATTTCGCAATTACCGGCAAGTCCGATCCGGTTCGTCTTCTGGTCTTTCCGGGAGTACCGGCCGAAATGAAAGAGATGTGGAACCAAACCGCGCGGGAACAGGTAATGAATTTTATTCGGACGATTCGAAAAGAAGATCATTATGTCCGCAATCTTCGCATTCATACGTTCGGATTGGGAGAAAGCGAAGTGGAAGCCCGGCTTCCTCATTTGATCAGCAGGGAACATACACCAACCGTTGGGATCACCGCGAAAGAAGGGATCATTACCCTTCGAATTCGCGCGGAAGGTGATGATCAGGAAGAAGTCGAAGCGCAAATCCAAGAGACAAAAAAGATCATTTACGATATCCTCGGCGAGTACGTTTTCGGTGAAGGAGAAGAAACACTTTCTTCGGCGGTTTGCAAAAAACTGAAGGCGAAGGGAAAGAAAGTTGGTCTCCTTGAATGGGGAACAAGAGGATTGATGTCGTCGCAGATCCAGGAGGACTGTTTTTGCGGTTCGTTTATCCTTGCAAAAGAATCTCCCTATTTCAAATCACCGCAGATCTTTCGGACTGCATTGGAAATGTTCAATGATGATGCCGGCAAACCGGATTATCTTTTGTTGATCGGTCCCTATCCGAAAACAAATACCCCCGACGACGAACGGGATGTTTCCATTGCCGTTCAGGATGTCCGGTCGCATCGGGTGATTGAGCGATCCTATCGATTCGGCGGACATCCTGCGATCATTGACAATCTCTACTGCCTGCGGGCTTTCCGTCTCTTAAATCAAATCCTGGAATAAACGAAAAGGGAATTATTCTTTCAAGGCGCGTCCGATTTGCCGGATCGCCTGTCGAAGCCGTTCTTCCTTTTCGACAAGGGCCAAGCGCATATATCCTTCACCCAAAGGTCCAAAAGCGGATCCCGGGCTTACGACGACATTCGCTTCTCGCAATAATTTCATTGCGAAATCGAACGTACTCATTTTTTGAGCCCATTCTGTCGGAACTTTTTGCCAAACAAACATGGAAGCTTTTGGGCGAACGACTTCCCAGCCAATTCGTTCCATCGCATCGCAAAGGATATTGCGCCGATGTTCATAGATCTTGGCCTGTTTTTCGACCATTGCGTCCAGTTCCCGGATAGCAACGATACTCGCAATTTGGATCGGAGAAAAAGTGCCGTAATCATAATAGGTTTTAATTGTAGAGAGCGCGCGGACCATATCCCGGTTTCCGCAGCAGAACCCGACACGCCATCCGGCCATATTATAGCTTTTGGACATGGTGGTCATCTCAACAGCGACATCCAGCGCACCGGGAACCGAAAGCAGACTCGGCGTTCGATATCCGTCGAAAACAACATCCGCATAGGCAAGATCGCTGATCAGCATGAACTCATATTTTTTGGCCAACTTGACCAGATCAACATAGAATTCCTGATCCACAACGGTTGCTGTCGGATTGTGCGGATAGTTGACGAGCATCAATTTCGGCCGGGGACAGTGGGTTTCGCAGGCCCGTGCGACATCAGAGAGAAGTTTTTCGGGATTTCGGGCGTCCAGCGCAAGGGTTTCTCCGGAAGCGAGCATTACCGAATAGAGGTGTGCAGGAAAATAAGGAGAGGGAACAATCGCGAGATCACCCGGCCCGATCAGGGCGAGGATCATATGGCTGATCGCGTCTTTCGATCCGATGGATACAATAATTTCATTGTCCGGATTCAATCGGACACCGTAATATTTCCAATATCGGGCAGCAACTTCCTTGCGAAGATTCGGAAGGCCGCGTGCGTTGCTGTATGCGTGCAGACGCGGATTTTGAGCCATTTCCACCAATTTATCGACGATCAGCTGATGGGGAGGATCGGAAGGACTTCCCATTCCCAGATCAATTACATCGACCCCTTCCCGGCGTTTTGCGTATTTGAGCGCGTTCAGTTCCGCGAATAAATAAGGGGGAAGTCTTTTGACCCGTTCGGAGACATGAATCTCGAACGGACGGGTATTTTCTCCCGGACCCTCATCTTGCGCGGACGCGTTCTCAATCACCGCTTCCTTCGCTTCTTCTTCCAGATCAATACTGCTTTCGATCACTTCCGTTTGATCTTTTAACAGATCTTCTTCAGTAAAGCTCCCATTGCTTTTCAAGTCGTTTTTTTCTTCCATGGAATTACCGTTTATTGGACTTTCCGTTTTTTGTTTTAGGATCTCCGATCCATTCTTGCGCGATAAGCGAATCCTTGCTCCGCAGAACGGATCAGGGGATCATTTGAATTAAAAATCTTCTTCGATTTCCTCATTGACATCGATGATTGCGGCGCCATCATCTTCCGCGAGAGCATCCCGGACTTTCTTTTCGATTTCGTCCAGAATCTCGCGATTATCTTTAAGGAACTGCCGTGTTTTTTCTCTTCCCTGTCCGAGCTGCATTTCGCCGTATCGGAACCACGCTCCGCTTTTGATCACGATCTTTTTGGCAATAGCCAAGTCGAGAACATCGCCCTCAAAGCTGATCCCGGTCGAATGAAGCATATCAAATTCGGCCGATCGGAAAGGAGGAGCGACCTTGTTCTTTACGACTTTCGCTTTGACCCGTTGTCCGATTACATCTTCCCCCTCCTTGATCTGTCCGATCCGGCGGACATCAATTCGGCAAGAGCAATAGAATTTCAGTGCGCGTCCGCCCGGAGTGGTCTCCGGCGATCCGAACATTACACCGACTTTTTCGCGGATCTGATTGATGAAGATCACAGCGGTTTTACTCTTCGCGATTACTCCGGTCATCTTGCGCAGAGCTTGGCTCATAAGGCGCGCCTGAAGTCCGACATGGGAATCGCCAATATCTCCCTGCAGTTCTTTTTCCGGAACGAGAGCGGCAACCGAGTCGATCACGATCACGTCGACGGCGTTTGTCTTTACGAGCCGCTCGGCGATTCTCATTGCCTCTTCACCGCTTCCCGGCTGGCTCACGAGAAGAGATTCCAGATCAACACCGAGTCTTTTGGCCCAACTTGGATCGAGAGCGTGTTCCGCATCGATAAACGCGGCGATTCCGCCTTCTTTTTGCGCTTCGGCAACAATATGAAGGGTAAGAGTCGTTTTTCCGCTCGATTCCGGGCCAAAGATCTCAATAATCCGCCCATGCGGGATCCCGTGTCCGCCAAGAGCGATATCCAGGGAAAGCGCTCCTGTCTTTATTCCGGTCAATCCCGGTGATTTATTCATTCCCAGCGGCATGATCGCCCCTTGTCCGAACTCCTTCTCAATTTGCTCCACGGCACTTTTCAGTTCCGGATTGTTCGCAAAAAGAGCGTCGATCTTTTTCGCGGGCGAGTTCTTTGCAGCCTTGTTTTCCGTTGTCGTTTTTTTTGCCATTTAACAGATTCCTTCCTTAAAAAGTTGTCGCTGATAATAAAGATCCGAAGGTAAATCCCCTGATTTTAGGGATCTTTTCCTCCGCAGTTTTCTTCTTCCAGATCATTGTTTGTATTTGCATCGTTTTTCGCGATTGCGTTGTCTGCCGCGTTTGCCTCGTTTTTCGTATTGACGGGACTATTGACGTGAGGACCGCTTTCATCAAAGACGCTGCTGTCTTCGTAAACAGAACTGTCGTCAAATGCTTTATTATTATCGTTTAAACTTTCCCCGTCTTCAAGTTCGGATCTTTTTCTGTTGTAATCACTGATGATCCAGGCGAGCCGTCCGAGATATCGAAGATAAAGAACCGGAATCATCGTGAACAAAAACGCGATAATAATCGCAACGAACAGAGCGCAGATCACAGAATTTTCCGATCGTCCAACAATCCAAAGCGATCCAATCGCAATCGCGATATTGGAAAAAAAGATCCCGATCGAGATTATGTAAAATTGAATCCATGATCCATACAGTTTTTTCAAACTGCGAAAAATGGATTTTGTACAAAAAGTAAACAGGGTATCCGTTTCCATACAGGAGAGAAAAAAAATCGGAAATAAGAATATCGCACTGCCAACCGCTCCCCAAGTTCGGGAAAGATGAAATGCGAGCGATATAAAATAGCCTGGAATCGACGCGATCAGGATCAGAATGGCGACCCAGAGAAATTGTCCGATACCGCCGATTACATTGAATTCGGGCCATTCTTCAATCCGATCATCCCCTTCCGAAGTCGCCGTAAAAATATTGAACGAAAACGGAAGTGAGAAGATTCCCCAAAGAAAACAAAAGAGGAATAATACAATTCGATCCTGCAATATGCAATCGATAAACCCGCTTAATTGCCCGATATCCCCGGACATATTATACATCTTTTCCAATCGGGCTCCGAACATCCTCGTTCCAAGATAAAAAGGAACAAACGATGTTCCGATCATAATAAACAGACGGAGAATGAATCCCGGCATGAAAAAAGGCTGAAAGATCCTGCTGCGAAAAGGATGAGCCGGAAGATCCGCCCGATTTTCCTTGAAAAGTTCGTACTCGTTCTCTTTTCGCTCTTTCTGCTTCCGTGCGTAAATTGTATCCAGAGAAAGCGGTTCGTTTTCCGAATCTTTTTCCGGAAGGATTGCCTTTTCCGGGTTTTTACGCGGGATGGACGGTCGGGTAATCGGCGCGGATACTCCATAGATCTCAGCCTCCGGAGATTCTTCCACCTCCTCGGGTGCAGATTCAATGTGAGCGTCCGAAGGAGTCGCCGGATCATGTTGCCGAATTAAATAAACGGTATCTTCCGGTTCGTTGTTTTTCAGATCTTCCGAAAGAATTTCCGAAGAATTCGACACCGAAAGGACTTCCGGGCGGATGGAATAGACTTCCCCCGAATTTTCCGATTTCTCTTCCTCTGATTTCATGGACTTCCTATCCGTTCCCCAAAAACGGGAATATCACAGGGATATTTTTACAACCCCCCTACTTCATCCCAATAGGGACTACTGGCCATTTAACAGGAAATTATATCAGGAAAACAGAAATAATCAATTCCACTTTCCGCATTTACCGTAAAGGCAAAAGGAAGAAAAAGATAAAATAGGTATATTATAAATAATACATATCTTGTATAATTTAAATAAATACTCCAATAGCCTCATTTTAGCGTTCTTCAAATACACGGGTTCTTTTGAAAAGGAGAAAAGGGAAGCGGTGATTGTATTTTTTCCTTTTATCGGGTAAAATGCAGAGATCGTATCGGTTCATAGACAGATCCCCAAGAACGATCAAGAAAAAGAAGAATATCCATGAAAAAGAAAACAGGACATTTGCTGAACGCACTTCTGATTTTTTCCGTAATTTTTCTCCCGCTCGGTCTAATATCGGGCGCGAAGACATCCGGACCGGAAATCGATAATGAAGAAGCGCTTCGTATCCCGGAAAGCGGATCTTCAGCGGAATTACTAAATTATGCAAAGGATCTTTTGTCCAAAGAACGGGACTTTTCTTCGGAAGTTGAATTTCGATCCTGGATGAAAAGGATGTTCGCAACCGTTTTAACCGTTGCCGATCGGATCATTGCCCATCCGGATCAGGATCATTTTTATTTTTCCGCTTGCGGAATGAAAGGACAGGTTCTCGCTCATCTTGCGATGTCCCAGCCGGACCAGCTTTCGCGATTTGAAGAGTTCGTTCTTTTTTTGGAAAAGGATCAGAAAATTCAGGGAAACGCGCAGGGACGGGAAATGGTCCGGATCTTTCGCGGGATCCTCTATCAGGGAAAAGTTGCCGCATGGACTGCGAATGCTCCCAAGCGCGAAGAAATGGATTCCCTGCTCAAAGAGATCCGCGCGTTTGTTCTTGCCAACCCGTCGATGGGCGATCTTGTCTTCGATCTGGTCTATCCGATCACGATCGTTGCCGATCAGGAAAAGAAACCGGAATGGACTGCGGAATTGATCGGTGAATTTTATACCGCCTTTAAAAATTCGAATCAGCCCGAACTTCAAAAAACCGCGGCCGGACTGGAAGGAACTCTGCGTTTTACCTCCCTTAAAGGGAAGGAGATTCTTTTGGAAGGAATCCTTTCCGATGAAAAGACGTTCGATCCGGCTCTTTTGCAAGGCAAAGTCGTTGTTCTCGCCTTTTGGGCCTCCTGGTGCGATCCCTATAAGGCTATTTATCCCGAATTATTTGTCCTTTATCACAAATACCATGAAAAAGGGCTCGAATATGTCGGATACAATATTGATAAAGATCCCGTTCCGATGAGAAAATTCATTTCGGATCAGAAGATTCCCTGGTGCAATATTGCCCTTTCCCTTTCCGTTCAGAAAGGCTTTAAAGATCTTTCTGAGTATTATGGAATTCGGGACATTCCGACCATTATTCTGATCGGCCGCGATGGAAAAGTTCTTTCCGCTTCTCTCGATATTGATACGTTGAAAAAAACAGTTGAAGATATATTCAAACAGTGAATTCCGGCAATGATTTTCAGGAGAAAAATGATGCGATATTTTATTTGCGCCTTTCTGGTATTTTTAACAGCGGTCTCTTTCGGGAAGGATCCGGTCGTGCTTTTCGACGCAAGGGATCCGAACGCCGCGGATCCAGTTCCCGTCAACAGTAAAATCGGGATCTCGGAAGAAAAGGGAACGAAGTATCTTTCCGTTCAGATCAAGGGCAATCGCAAACAGAACACACAGCCTGGGTTTGCGATCGACGGCCGATGGGACCTTTCCGGATGCAATATCCTTGAATTCGAATTCGTTCCCGGCTCGGCGTTCCCGAAATTTTCTTATATGCTGCAAAATTCCACGTTTGATTATGGAAATTTTAAAGGATATCATAAAGCGGAAGGATTGGCCGATCAAAAGACTTCTCCGGTCCGTTTTGAGATTCCCGGGTATCCGAATCCCCTTCCCGGCTGCAATGCGAAGATCACTTATCAATTAAGGATCTCTCCCTGGGATGTCGGAAAGGATGTTGAAAACGGATATGGAGGCTCCTTTCATTCCGACCTTGATCCGAAAGATGTTCGCCGTCTTTTCTTCTTCCTGAGAAATCCCAAACTCGATTGGACATTGAAAATCAAAAAGATCACGGCTCTTTACGATGCTTCGGTTTTTGTGCCGAAATGGAGAACGATGAGTCGGGAAGAAGCGTTTCCTTTTATCGATCGATACGGGCAATTCAAGCATGATGATTGGAAAGAAAAGATCCATGAGGACGCGGATCTTGTTCGGCAGCGAATGGAAGAGGCCAAAGATCTTGCGGCTCATCCCGGTCCGGAAGATTGGGACCGGTTCGGAGGATGGAAATCCGGACCGCAATATAAAGCGAATGGACATTTTCGAGTCGAAAAGATCGGAAAGAAATGGCAAATGATCGATCCGGACGGACGGATCTACTGGTCGCATGGACCGGTTCGGATCACAACTTCCGGCGGGATTACCGCGATTGATACCAGGGAAAATTATTTTGAATTCCTTCCAAAGGAAAATGATCCGGATTACGGGATCTTTTATAAAACGCGGGATTCTCTTTATGAAGATTATCTGGCGCGGGGGATCAAAAAGACCTATGATTTTTCGTCCGCGAATATGTTCCGAAAATACGGACCCGACTGGAAGGCAATTTACGCGGATCTTTCCCATCAGCGTCTTCGCAGCTGGGGAATGAATACGATCGCGAACGGATCTGAAAAATACATTTGCGAAGAACGGAAAACACCTTATACGGACCGGATCATGATTCATTCAAAGCCCATCGCGGCAAGCAAAGGTGTATGGTGGCCGTTCAATGATCCGTTCGATCCCTCTTTTCGCGAAAATGTCCGAAAAACCCTGATGTCGAGAAAAACGGAATTGGACGATCCCTGGTGCATCGGATTTTTCGTCGATAATGAAATTACCTGGGGCAACGAAACTTCACTTGCCGTGTGGACACTTCAGTCGCCCGCCGATCAGGAAGCCAAAAAAGAATTCGTTCGATTTTTGAAAAAGAAATACGGATCCATTGAAGATCTTTGCGAGAGCTGGAAGATCAAATGCTCCGATTGGGAAGAATTTCTTCGACGAACGGATCTGAATTCGGATCAGGCCCGATCAGATTGCCGCGAGTTTAATCAGATCATTGTTGATGCGTATTTTCGAAATGTCCGCGAAGTTTTCAAGTCGGTTGCTCCGAATACACTTTATATGGGATGCCGGTTTGCGGGTTCGACTCCGGATATCGTCAAATCGGCCGCGAAATATTGTGATGTGCTGAGCTTCAATATTTATCGCTGGAATGTTCGGGATTATAAACTTCCGGAAGGGGTTGATCTTCCGATCATGGTGGGTGAATTTCACTTTGGAACTCGGGAACGCGGGCTGTTCTATCCCGGATTGCTGGTAAGTCCGAATGAAAAGGAAGAAGGAATCGCTTATGAAAAATATATCCGCAGCGCGTTGGAACATCCGAATTTTGTCGGCGCACATTGGTTCCAATGGTCGGACATGCCGTTGACCGGCCGGTTCGACGGCGCAAACGCGCGGATCGGACTGATCGATTTGTGCGATACCCCTTACAAAGAATTCATCAAAGGAGTGAGAAAAGTCGGATATCAGCTTTATCAGATCCGATGCGGAAAACCGTAAAGACGAAGCCGGCAGCATTCGAAAAGGCAATGTCAAAAAAAACGCGGCGAAAAAACGCCGCGGAAATGTTGAAGAAGACCGGAATCGAAAAATCAGTGAATGATCTTGTTGATTTTGGATTCGATGATCCCGGACGCCCCGGCGTCTTTCAGCTTGGGAATCATGGTCCGCAGATCCTTCGTGTTGACGATGGTCATTATATCCAGCCAATCGGGATCGGAAAGCTCGGAGATCGTCGGTTTTTGAAGAGCGGGGATGATCTTCAGAACTTTATCAAGGTTTTTCCGTTCGATATTCATCATGATCGATACCATTCCTTCGGCGTCCATGGTCGCACGGAGCATGAGAACGAGATCTTCGATTTTTTTCCGCTTCCAAGGATCGGCGAACGCGTTTTTATTGGCGATGAATCGGGTCGTGCTTTGAAGGATCTCGTCGACGATGCGCAGATTGTTGGCGCGCAGGGAGCTCCCGGTTTCAGTAACCTCGACAATGGCGTCGGCGAGCTTGGGAGGCTTTACTTCGGTTGCTCCCCAGCTGAATTCGACGTTTGCGTTGACCCCATGTTTTTCGAGATAGCTTTTTGTTAATCCAACGGCTTCGGTTGCAATGGTTTTTCCTTCAAGATCCTTAACCGTTTTGACGGGCGAATTTTCGGGAACGCAAAGAACCCAACGAACCGGATTACGGCTTACTTTTGAAAAACGAAGTTCTTCGACTTCGATTACATCCGCCCCGGTTTCCACGATCCAGTCGTGTCCTGTCAACCCGGCATCCAGAACGCCGTTGGCGACATAGCGCGCCATTTCCTGGGCCCGGATCAGCATACATTCAATTTCAACATCGTCAATTGAGGGAAAATAGCTCCGCTTTTCAACGACGATATTGTATCCGCTCTTGCAAAACAGATCCACGGTTGCTTCCTGTAAGCTTCCCGCAGGAATTCCGAGTTTTAAAATTTTTCCGCTGGTGGACATTTTTTACCTCCCGTTAAATTGATATTTTCACAAACAGATCTTCTATTTTTTATAAACTTTTTCAGGATCGAAAACCTTTGTCCCATGAACAACGATTCCCGTCGGCGTGATCTCGCGGTAAAAACAACTGGGATAGCCCGTATGGCAAGCGGATCCGCCAATCTGATTCACTTTCAAAAGCAGTGTGTCCCGATCGCAATCGATATAAACAGCAACGACTTCCTGAACATTGCCGCTCTCTTCCCCTTTACGCCAAAGTTTTTGGCGGCTTCTGCTGAAATAAACGGCCCTGTGTGTCGCCAGCGTTTCATCATAAGCTTCTTCATTCATATAGGCCATCATTAAGACATCGCCTGTCGCCGCATCTTGCGCGATCACCGGAAGTAATCCATCACATTTTGCGAAATCCGGCCGAACGTTCACGGTATCGGTTGTTGAACTCATTTTTTTTTCCAAATACAGGGTTAAAGTTTTAAATTTAAGGGAAAATTGAAATCCTGTTTACAATTCAACCGCTTAAAATATTTTGTTTCTATTAATATTTTTGTTCCGTTAAAAATCTGATTCCGTTAAAAAACGGGAGGATTTTATTATTGATTTTTTTCGGCTCGCAATCTGTTGAGATCCGCCGTGGTTTTCATTGCGCAGAATTTTGGTCCGCACATGGTGCAATAATGTTCGCCGTTGATCGTTCCATCAGGATTCAGGGTCGGATGGAGAGCCTGATTTTGGGCGTCTTTTCGGGCTTCATTATAAAAATCTCTTGCGCGTTCGGGATCCAGAGCGAGTTTAAACTGCTCTTCCCAATCGAATCGGTATCTTGCTTTGGCCATTTGATCATCCCGATCCCTTGCGCCGGGCCGATGCAGGGCGATATCTGCAGCGTGCGCGGCAATTTTATAGGCAACGACACCATTTCGAACGTCTTCCATGTTGGGAAGACCGAGATGTTCTTTCGGAGTAACATAGCAGAGCATCGCGGCTCCATACATTGCGGCCATTGCGGCTCCGATCGAACTGGTAATATGATCATATCCCGGCGCGATATCGCAAACGACAGGTCCCAAAACGTAAAAAGGAGCGTCGAAGCATTCTTTCGCCTGTCTTTTCATGTTCATTTCGATCTGATCCATGGGAACATGGCCGGGCCCTTCGATCATTACCTGATTTCCATGGGACCACGCCTTTTTAATCAGTTCTCCCATTACGGAGAGTTCGGCAAATTGGGCAGCGTCGCTTGCGTCGTGAACACAGCCGGGCCGCAAACCGTCTCCCAAGCTCCAAGTGATATCATACTCGCGCATGATCTCGCAAAGTTCATCGAAATACGTATAAAAAGGATTTTCTTCCTGATGGGCAACCATCCATTTTGCGGTCAATGATCCCCCCCGGCTTACAATCCCGGTCAATCTTGAGTCGACCAGAGGGAGATGGCTCCGCAAAAGCGCGCAGTGAATGGTCATGTAATCCACGCCCTGCTTTGCCTGATGCTCCACTGCGTCGATAAAGTCCTTTGGTTTCATATCCACAATATCATCCAACTGTTCGCAGACATGATAAAGCGGAACGGTCCCAACAGGAACCTGAACTGCATCGATCACTCTTTGGCGAAGAATATCAATATCCGGCCCGGTCGAGAGATCCATTACGGTATCCGCACCATAGTAAATGGCGCAGTTGACTTTCGCCAACTCGCAAAGAGAATCGCCCGCCAATGCGGAATTACCCAGATTCGCGTTGATCTTTGTTGTTGCCGCCTTGCCGATCCCGATCGCGGAAAGTCCTTTCTGAAGGTGGATCCTGTTCGCGGGAATTACCATTCGGCCGGCAGCAACCTCTTCGCGGATCGTTTCCGGTGATAAACATTCTTTCTTTGCGACCAGTTCCATTTCCGGGGTGATCTGTCCGGCTTGCGCTTTCAAATACTGTGTCATCTTGAGCGTCTCAACTTCGGATATCGTGTAATCATGTTAAAATCAATGCCCATGAAATTATTATGATACCCTTTATTTCAAATCTTTCAAGAACACTTGCCCTTTTCTGTTAAAAAGATATAATGAAAATGTTAAACGAAAAGCGGAAAAGAGAGCCGTTTTTTATTGAAAAATGTACAAAACAGATAAAAGGTAATAATAATGAGTTTTTTTATTCCAAAAGGGTATCGCTTTTCCGGAATTCATTGCGAAGTGAAGCCGAATACCGAAAAGAAGGATCTTGCGCTTGTTGTATCTGATTTTCCGGCGACTGTTGCCGGTGTCTATACGCAGAATCTCGTTTGCGGAGCGCCGGTCCAATTGGATCGGAAGCGAACACCGGGCGAAGATTTTCGCTTGATCATTACGAATTCCGGCGTTGCCAATGCCTGTACAGGCGAACTCGGCTTGCAAAACGCGGAAAAAATGGTTGCGCTGACCGCTCGTGAGCTTGGATTTCCGGAAGAGAAAGGCCTTGTAATGTCGACCGGTGTGATCGGGATTCAACTGCCGATGGATCGGATCGAAAAGGGCATCAAAATGGCCGTGGACGCTTTGGCGCCGACTTTGGAAGGCTTTTGTGATGCGGCCCATGCGATGATGACCACCGATACCGTTTCCAAAACCGCTTGCCGGACAATTGTTTTATCGAACGGAAAAACGATTACCATCGCCGGAATGTGCAAAGGGGCGGCAATGATCGGGCCCAATATGGCCACCTTGCTCACAAGTCTTTTAACCGATGCAAAATTGTGCCCGGAAGATGCGCAAAGGCTTCTTAAAAGCGCGGTCGATGTTTCCTATAATTGCATCAGTGTTGAAGGACATACCAGTACGAGCGATACGGTTCTTTTGATGGCCAACGGCGCCGCGGATGATGTTCCTCTTTCTGGATCGGATCTGGAAAAATTCGGAGAAGCGCTTAAAGAGATCTGTATTGATCTTGCGAAAATGATCCCGAACGACGGAGAAGGAATTACCCATCTGATCACGATCGATGTTTTTGGATGTAAAACGGAATCGGACGCGAAAATAATCGCGAAAACGATCGCCAACGACGCATTGGTAAAAACCGCGATTTGCGGGGCCGATCCGAACTGGGGCCGTATTACCTCGGCCGCCGGAAGAACCGGTGTTCTTTTTGATCCCATGAAGGTTTCTCTCAAAGTCAACGGATATCTTCTTTATAAAGACGGAACTCCGGTTGATTTCGACAAGCCTGCGGTATCAAAAGATATTCGCGATCATAAAGATACGCATTTCGAACTCTTCCTTTCCGAAGGGGAAGCGAAAACTCGTTTTTGGACGTCCGATTTGACGATGGAATATGTTCGCCTTAATTCCGATTATACAACGTGATCCGGTTCGATAATACGGACGGTTGACGGCAGATGATAAAATTTGTTCGATGAGATAAGACAAACAAGATAAAGTAGACGAGATAAGGTAATAGAAATACGCGGAGATCCGATTATGTCCGAACTTAAGAGAACGCCGCTTTATGAAAAGCATATCAAGTATAATGGCCGAATTATTGATTTCGGCGGTTGGGAATTGCCTGTCCAGTATGAAGGAATACTGAAAGAGCATGAACAGGTCCGGTCAAGTGCGGGTTTGTTCGATGTGTCCCATATGGGCGAGATCCTCGTTCAGGGAAAAGGCGCTTTTGATTTTGTTCAGAATCTTATTACAAACGATCTGAACCGAATCGGGGACAAACAGGTGATCTATTCGCCGATCTGCTATCCGGACGGAGGATGTGTGGACGATCTGATCGTTTACCGATATTCTCAGGATCATTTTTTTATCGTTGTGAACGCGGCGAATACGGACAAGGATTTTGCCTGGTTTAAGGAACACGCTCCGAAAGATCTTCTTGTTGAGAATCTCTCCTCTCAATATGCGCAGTTGGCCGTTCAGGGTCCAAAAGCGCAGGAGATCCTGCAAACATTGACCGATTTTGATTTGAACGGGATCGCGTTTTTCCACTTTGAACCGGAAGTTCTTATCGCGGGAAAAAAGTGCATCGTTTCCCGAACCGGATATACGGGAGAAGACGGGTTCGAACTGTATGCGGATCCGAAAGACGCAGGCGATCTCTGGGAGAGCCTTTTGAACGCAGGGGGATCATCAATCGCTCCGATCGGACTTGGCGCGCGGGATACTTTGCGCTTTGAAGCGAAGCTGCCTCTCTATGGACATGAGATCTCGGCCGAGATCTCTCCGGTTGAAGCGGGACTCGGCTTTTTTGTTCGTCCGGAAATCGATGCCGATTTTCTCGGAAAGGATGTTCTTAAGCGGCAAAAAGAGAATGGGGCTGATCGCGATCTTTGCGAATTCATTATGATCGATCGCGGAATTCCAAGAGCGGGATATGAAGTTTTTGCAGAGGGAGAAAAAATCGGTTTTATTACGACCGGAATGTTTGCTCCCACTTTGCAAAAAAATATCGGATTGGCTTTAATTCAGAAAAAATATGCGAAATCAGGACAGCCGATCGAAATTTCGATTCGGAATAAACTGATCAAAGCCGAAGTCGGCAAGGGTCTTTTTTACAGTAAAAAAACAAAACGCAATTAAACGGGAAGAAAAAATGAACATACCGGAAGATCTTCTTTATTCCAAAGAACATGAATGGGTTCGAATCGACGGATCCAAAGCTCAAGTCGGCATTACGGATTACGCGCAGCATTCGCTGGGAGATATCGTTTTCGTCGAATTGCCGGAAGTCGATTCGGAAGTTGAAGCGATGAGTGAAGCGGGCATTGTGGAATCCGTAAAGGCGGTTTCTCCGATCTACTCTCCCGTAAGCGGGAAAATCATCGCCGTGAACGAAAAACTCGAAAGTACGCCGGAACTGTTGAACAAGACACCGTATGAGGAATGGATCTTTGAAGTCGAGATCACCAATACGGAAGAACAAAAAGATCTGCTCGACGGCGCCGCTTATAAAAAGTTCTGCGAATTGCAGAAATAATCCGATTTAAATAAATAAAGGTGGAAATATGGGGAATACTGAACCAGGAAAAGTGCTTCCTTGCCGCCTTTGCGCATTGATCGAAGTCGCTTTAATCTTCCTTCTGTTTGTTGTTTACGGGGCTTGGCCGGTTCCGGATGTCAACGAACAATATTATATAGGAAAAGCGATTCATTTTTGGAATTCCGGTTGGCTTCCAGCGGACAAATTTCTGGATACACCGGATTCCCATTGGTTTTATTATGCGGTATTCGGATTCTTTTCCCTGTTTTTTTCTCCGCTTGCCCTTGCGTGGTTTGGCCGGATTCTGGTCTGGTTTCTTACCGCCTGGAGTTGGCGTTCGCTGAGTTTTGCGATCCTTCCGCGCCGATGGTGTTCCCTTTTTACAGCGGCCGCACTGCTCTTTTATCTGGACACATTTCATTTGGCCGGAGAATGGATCATCGGCGGAATTGAAGGAAAAGGCTTTGCGTTCCCCTTGATCTTTTGGGGGCTTGCCCGATTCTTTCGCGGACATTATCGAAGTGCATGGATCCTGCTGGGATTCGCCTCCGCTTTTCATGTTCTTGCCGGAGGATGGACTGTCCTTGCCGCTCTTTTCGCGTGGTTCCTGTCGGAATTTCGAACGGAATGGAATGGAAAGGCAAAAACGGCCGCCTTGAAAACGATCGCGATTCATTTCGGAAAGATGCTTCCCGCTCTGATCCTGGGCGGATTGATCTCGCTCCTCGGACTGATTCCCGCCCTGATGCTCGACGCAAATACTCCGGTCGAGATCCAAAGAGAAGCTCACAGGATCTATGTTTTCGAACGCCTCTCGCATCATTTGGTTGCTTCTTCACTTCCCTGGACGTTTTTACTTCGATTCCTGCTGATGTCCGGGATCTGGATACTGTTTTGCCGGCTTCCCCGCTCGGGTTTTTATAATCGATCTCAGCAATTTCGCATGAACGGATTTATCTTTGCCGCACTTGGAATCATGGGATTGGGTCTTCTTTTCGATTTTGGATGGTCCTGTTTCTTTTCGAGTCGGGGGGCCTCCGCCGAGATCCTCCGGTTTTACTGGTTCCGCCTTTCCGATTGGGTTGTTCCCTTTGGAATCGCATTCGGATCCATGCTCCTTATGATCAATTCCGGATCAATTCTTTTCAAGGACAAACAGAATCTCTCGCGAAGCGGAGGAATTCTGCTTCTCTGGTTCGTCGTTGGAATCCTTGCGTATGTTCCTTTTAAAGAATATTATACTTCCGTAGTAATGAAGCAGGCGGCCGCGTTGACAGTGGATCCGAACTATCCGGTTCCTCCCCGTCCGGTGGAAGCGATTTCTTTCCTGTCCGCGATTTTTCTTCTTGCTCTGATCCTTGGAATTTTTACACGGATCCGGAAGATCTGTCCGTCGGGAAAAAAGATTCTTTTGGCCGGGATCTTTTTTGTAAGCGGCGTGTTGGCCGTTGCCGCGCCTGTCGAACATTTTTTCGGAATGCTGAGTTTGCGGACTTCCCCGGTCGTTCCTCGAAGCAATCCGCCGAAAGATTCGATCTCCGAGGGTTGGCTCGATATTTGCCGCTGGGTTAAAGATCCCAAAAATACAAAAGAGAGTTCCCTGTTTCTGGTTCCGCGGGGCTGCGATTCTTTTAAATGGAATGCGCATCGGGCCGAAATTGCCGCATGGAAAGAGATCCCGCAGGATGCCCGATCCATTGTGAAGTGGTTCGCAATGCTGGAAAAACTTTATGCCGTTCCCGGGGCAAAAGGATCGGAACGCTGGAATCAGCCGCTCATCGTTCTCCTGCTCATGAAAGGAAATGATCGGCTTGATCAGGAATGCAAAAATCTGGGGATCGATTATATCATCGCGGAAAATCCTCCCTACACGATCTCCTCTTATCCGGAAGCGCTGAAAAGATATGAGGATCTTGTGAAAAAACATCTCGCTTACCGGAATAATCATTTTACAATATTTTATTTTCCAAAAGAAGAAAATATCAAGAAAAACAAAAATACCGGAAAGGCCGATCATGGTCGAACAGAATAAAAACATGGGATCCGATCCGATCCGGGAAAAAAGTTCCGTCTTTGGTTCCCTGATGGTTCAATGCCTTCGCCTTCTTGAAAAAGACCGAAAAGAGCCGGGAAAGAAAGCAGAGTATTCCATTGACGCGGACAAGGACGCTTCCGGGCGGCTGCTTCGTCCTTACGAGTTCCTTGTTCATCGTGCGGAACAGGTTCTTCCCCAATACAATATCTCGGGACGGACGATTCGGAACACAGTGAAGGGAATCTTCTTTACCGGATTGGGATTGATCCTGCTGTTCGGAATGTTTCTTCTTCCGCTGGCCAAGGCGATCAATATGCTCGGAACGGATGAAGTCAATCTTGCCGGTCCGTTTTTCTGGTTCGTTGCGTTGCAATTGTTTTTCCTCTGTTTGTCTTTTTTCTTCCTGATCCTTTCGGGAATTCAGTCCCTGTTTCTTTTTCTGTTCTTTCGGAATCGAACAGGATCAAACCGGCAGGCGAGCTGGCTGGACCGCTGTTCCTCTCTTGCGGGATCGGGTATAATCGGACTGATCCGTTTTTTTTACCGGGATCGGGAAACCTCTTCCGGCGGAAAAGACGATCGACAGAAAATCATTCCTTCTTTTGTCGATTATCTGGTGCATAAACGGGAACCGATCTTTTGCCTGAGCGGTTTGTATTCCCATTTCTTCTGGTTGATCCTTTCCTTTTTTCTGCTTATCTGCCTCATGATTCAAATGCAGGGGAATGAATATCGATACCGCTGGAAAACTTCATTGAGTTCGATCGATGAAACGCGGCAACTAACCGGAATTCTTTCAAAGCCTTTTCCTCATTTTGCCAAACCGACGGAAGATGATATCCAGTCCCTTTTTGAGAAGAAGGCTGGAACAGAGAAAGGGGAGGGGGCTCATCAGAGCCAAATACGGCGGCATTGGTCCTGGTTCGTGCTTTTTTCCGTTCTCTTTTATTCCGTCTTTCCGCGAGGTTTTCTCGCACTGATCTATTATGGACTCTTTCGAAGATCACTCAAAGAATTCGATCCGGATCTCGACGATCCTTATTTTAAAAAGATCATTGAGGAGGAAGAACAAAACGACAGCGATATCCGATCGGAAAAGATCATTGAAGAATCGGATCATCTTCCTTCTCCTTTGGATCTTCCGAAAATGGAAGAAAAAGAGTTCCTCATTCCGGTTGAACAGACCGTTCCCGCAAGGAAGCCTGCGGATTCCGCCGATGCTCCCAATTCGGTCAATGTTCCTGAATTGTCTGTTGCTCTGGGATACGATGCGGATATGGATCGGGAGATCTGGGATCAGATCCTCGGCAAAAAAGCGAAAAAAGAGATCTTCGGCAATATCGTTGTCAATCGGGAAATGAAGAGAAATTTCCTCGATCAATTTCATGAGATCGGACAACGGATTCGGACCTGTCTTCTTTTGACCGACAGTAGTTTTCCTCCGGCCCGTCAATTTCTCCTCTTTTTGGAAGAATTGATCCAAAATGCGCCGCAGGCAGAATTTTTCATCATTCTTTCATGCGGAGAAAGACTTCGGCAAAAATTTCATGGTGATCCGGATAGTATTCAGCAGCGAATTTCCGATTGGGAAGAGCGGATCCGGAAGATCCGGCATCAGCTCAATGTTCGAGTGGAAACGATTACCTGCTTTGATCATGAATTGAATCTTCCCGGTCCGCGGGAACAGATCGCCGCAATCATTCAGCAGCGGACTGTGCGGTCTTCCGGAAATGAGCTGGATAAAATGGATCAGGCTTTTCTTTCGATTCGAAAGGAATGCGAAAAGGTCTTCGAAAGATCCAAATCGGACGATCTTTCAAAAGAGGAAAATGAGGATTACGAACGGGAACTTCGGCTCTATCAGACGATTCGGAATATTTACAGCGCGGAAAGTGAATCATTTTTGAACCGATGCCGCGATTATATTTCGGAAAAGACGTCGATGGATCCCGGTATGATTAACCGGCTTCAATCACAGATCCCGGAAATCACTGATCTGGAAGAACTGAAAACGAAGATCCTTCCTTCGGCGGAGATGATCGAAAAAGTAAAAGGCTTTTGTTCCAAATTGAGTCCCCGATGTGCGATTGCAGTCGGATTGACGGGAGCCGCCTTGCCGTTGGCGGCCGCGGCCGCTCCCCTGATCGGAGGAACGATTACTCTTGCGTCGGTTGCCGGACTTGTCGGAAGCCTGGGGACGATCTTGCCGGCTTCTCTTGCGGCAGGAGGGACAGGAGCTCTGATCGGATCCATGATCCCCGCCTCGTTTTCCTCGGTCAAAGATCGGATCAAAAAGGAGTTGACCGGCTTTTTTTCCGGACAGATCGCCGAAGAGGATCAAAAAACGGATTCAACGGGTCGGGTTCCCATGGTCAATTCTCTCGTTTGTACTGGAGCGGTTTGGACTTTGATTTTTGAATTGCAAGGGCGATCGGAAGAGATCATTGCCGATCTTCTTCCGAAGATCCTTGCGCCTATAGATGAGTCGCTTCTGGATACCATGGAAGAGATCAATCGTGTTCTGGATCAAATTCGGGTCAATCGGGAGAATCTCGACAGGATCGAATCAGGAAAATAATGATTTTTGATATTTGCTGAAAATACAATAATGAGATTGGGAATAATATGCGGGCAACCAGTGAAGAATTGCAAAAATTAAAACCGGTCGTGATCTCGGTGATCGGTCCGACCAATGAAGGAAAGACATCGGTTCTGCGGACATTGACCGCGGATCCGACATTCGGCCAGGTGAATGCCCGTGCGGGAACAACCGTTCTTGTCGAGATCCAAAAGGTGATGTATAAAGGCGTCGAACTTCTTCAGCTTGTGGATACGCCCGGATTTCAAATGTCCGGAGAACTCCTTGAACGGCTGGAAGAAAACAACGGCGGAAAATTATCCCCGGATCTTTTGAAGCCCGATCATATTCTGAAGACGGTTGCCGGACTCGATGATAATTTCCGGCATGATATCAAGGCCTGGAAGGAAGTGGTCCGATCCGATATTGTGATCTATGTCGCCAATATGATGGAATCGCCAAAGCAGTCGTTGACACAGGATACTTTAAGTCTTCTCTCCAATGCAGGAAAGCCGATCATCGTTCTGTTCAATAATGTCAACGCGTCCGGCAAGCTGCTCAATCCGGGCGAAGAGGCCGATCTTTTTCGAAAGGACTGGATCGAAGAACTTCGCCGATATAAACTTTATTTGTATCAGATCTATGATGCGCACAGAAGAAATTTCAGCAATGAAGTGGAGCTGTTCGAAAAGATCCTCGTTCATGTATTGGATCCGATCGCGCATAAAATTTTGAAATTGGAGATCCAGGATCGACAAGTCCGCGAGCGCCGCCGCATGGAACGGTCCCGCGGGATCATTGCCGATTTTATTCTGAATACCGCGTCCGTTCGCAAAAGCAGAGGGGACATTTCTCCGGACGACAGGGAGATCGCGCGCAAGGAACTTGCCGATGAATTCAATAAAGAGATCTTTATCAGGGAACATCAGGCGCATATCGATATCTTGGCGGCCTGGGATTTCAAACCGGGAATTCTCGAACGAATGGTTCTTCCCCTTTCGTCGATTGATCGGGAAGCGAATGATCTTTTCGGATCGGATGCCTGGAAGAAGTATTTGTCCGGAGCGACAACCGGAGCGGCTGTCGGTGCCGGGATCGGACTTGCCCTTGATATCGCGTTTGCCGGTCTTTCCCTGGGAACAGGAACCGTGATCGGAGGAATGATCGGCGGACTTGTCGGTTCCGGAATCAACGGCTTTCATCATTTTTCCTACGATAAACATAAAAAGATCATTACCATTACTCCGCAAAAAGATGTCCTGCTTCTGCTCTTGGCCCGGGCAGTCCAGCTGGTAAGAAAACTTCAGGCGCGGGGAAAAGCTCTGGAAGACGGTGTACAGGTTTCCGTCTCCCTGAACCCGGAGCGAATTGAAGATAAAGAGTTGATCGCCTTTACAGATGAGATTCTGAAGAAAAACGATCTTTCTCTCTTCAATCGGGGATTGAAGTATTTTGCGGGAGAAAAAAATTCCAATGAAGAAAAAGACCGGTCAAAGCTCCTTCGAATAATGGAAAAATTGCTCCCTTCCCCGGATGAGATCTCGTTTTCATCCGCGGATTGATCGAATGGTAAAGTTGGAATAAGAGGAATTCTAAAGAGAAAGATCGATAATCTGATCGAAAAAACGTAAAGGCAATGATTGAACCCAGACTGCAAAAGCGGACAAGGAGATATACGTGAATCAAATTAAAAAAACGAACAGTGTTTCCGGTAAAACCGATAATCGAATGATGTCTGGAACGGATATTATTGCGCAAATGCTGATCCGATCCGGGGTATCGGTGGTCTTTGCGTATCCGGGCGCGGTTACCATGCCCCTGCATCAGACGTTGACCCGATATCGGGACAAGATCCGCGTGATTCTTCCCCGGCATGAGCAGGGAGGCGGATTCGCGGCGCAGGGATATGCGCGCGCAACCGGAAAATTGGGGGTTTGCATGGCGACAAGCGGTCCCGGCGCAACCAATTTGATCACCAGCATCGCGGACGCAAAGCTCGACAGTATTCCCCTGTTGGCGATTACCGGACAGGTAAACACGGGAACGATCGGATCGGATGGATTTCAAGAAACGCCGATGACCGAAGTTTGCCGCAGTATTACCAAACATCATTGCCTGATCACGGACGTTAAAGATATTGTGCGTGTAATGAAAGAGGCAATTTATATTGCAACGACAGGCCGCCCCGGCCCTGTCCTGATCGACTTGCCCAAGGATGTCCTCGTTTCCCAATGCTATCCGGATTTCGACGCGGAAATGAATCTTCCCGGATACTGTGCGGAGGCTCCCGACCCGGATCCGAAAACTTTATCGCAAATTGCGGAATGTATCGGAGAAGCGGCTCGCCCTGTTCTGCTGATCGGCGGCGGGGTGATCACGGCCGATGCGTCGGAAGAGATCCGATCGTTTGCGGAAAAAACCGGGTTTCCCGTCGCGAAGACCCTTCCCGCGCTCGCCGCTTTTCCAACAGATCATCCGCTTTCTTTGGGAATGATCGGAATGCATGGAACAGTTTACGCCAATCGGGCCGTTTATCACTCGGATCTTCTGCTCGCGTGCGGTGTCCGATTCAGCGACAGGATCACCGGGAAAGTATCCGAATTCGCGAAATCGGCGAAAGTGATCCACATCGATATTGATCCCGCGGAGATCAATAAGGTGAAAAAAGCGAATATTCCGCTGATCGCCGATTTGAAAAAGGTCTTTCAGAAAATCAACGGTTTATTGGAAAATAAAGTCAAAAAAGATCTGAATCCCTGGTATCAGTCCATTGAGGAATGGAAGAAGGAATTTCCGCTCGCCTATGATCATCATTCTCCGTATATTCTTCCGGAAGCCGCGATCGAAGAACTTTGGAAAAAGGCGAAAGACCGGAATGTGATCATTGCAACAGGAGTGGGCCAGCATCAAATGTGGACCGCGCAGTTCTATCATTTTTCCAAACCGCGAACATGGATCTCCAGCTGCGGACTCGGAACAATGGGATTCGGTCTTCCGGCCGCGATGGGAGTAAAAGTTGCCTGTCCCGATCGAATTGTCGTCGATGTCGACGGTGATGGAAGTTTTCAAATGAATATTCAGGAAATGGCGACCTGCTGCACGGAGAAGATCCCGGTAAAAGTAATGCTGATGAACAATCAGCATCTCGGAATGGTAATGCAGTGGGAAGATCGTTTTCATGGAGCGAATCGCGGAAATACTTATCTCGGATTCATCGATGATCCGGAAGCTCAGGGAAATGGAGACGGGATCACTCCGAAAGTCCGATACCCTGATTATCCGGGAATCGCGCGATCCTACGGATGGAAATCGCGATCGGTTTCCAAAAAAGAAGAATTGAGCGATGCAATTTGTGAAATGCTCGACGCGGACGGTCCCTTTCTGCTTGAAGTCAATGTTCCTTACGGCGAACATGTGCTTCCGATGACCCCGCCGGGCGGATCGGTCGAAAATATCATTACCAAATAATCCAGAGAAAATGAAAGAAGAGGAATTGCCAATGAACATTCGACATTGTCTGTCGGGACTGATTTTTGTTGCGATCTTTATTTGGAATCCGCTTGCCGGACAAGCAGATTCGAAGGCCGATTCGAAGGAAGCGGTTCTTTCGGCCCGGCTCGATCAGCTTGCTTCCGCAAAATCGGGAACCTTCTTTGTTTCCCTGAAAGGAAATGATCAGTGGAGCGGACACTTGGCCGATCCGGCTGCCGATGGAACAGACGGTCCGTTCCTCACACTGGATCGGGCAAAAAGGGCCGCACGTTCGCTGAAAGATCGAAATAAACCGATTGTGATCGTTGTTCGCGGCGGGATCTATGAGCTGGATCATGCTTTGGAGTTCGCTTCTCAGGATGGAGGAACCGATCAGGCTCCAGTGATTTGGCGGGCCGCGGAAGGTGAAGAAGTTCGTCTGCTCGCGGGCAAGTATTTGAATAATCCGGAAAAAGTCTCCGATCCCGCTGCAGTCGATCTGCTTAAACCGGAGATCCGGGACAAAGTCGTTCAAATCGATCTGAAAAAAATCGGGATCAGCGAGTTCGGATCACCGGCCGGAGGAGGTGCCGAAATCTTCTTGAAGGATACTTCTTATCACCTTTCCCGATACCCGAATGAAGGGTTTATGAAAATCACCGGTTTGCAAAAAGAAGGAACAAACGAACAGGACATTCGAGGGACAAAAGGGATCAAGGAAGGATTTTTTCAAACGGATGATCAAAGAATTTTCCACTGGAAAAAGGAAAAGGATCCCTGGGTCCACGGATACTGGTTTTGGGATTGGGCCGATCAGCGCCAAAAGATCGTTTCCATTGATCCCAATTCCGGAATGATCAAAGTCGCTCCCCCTTACCATACTTACGGATACCGGCTTAAACAATGGTTCTATGCTTACAATCTCCTTTCGGAACTTGATGAGCCCGGAGAATTTTACATCGATCGGGACAAAGGCCTTCTCTTCCTCTATCCGACGGGCAAGATCGAAAAGAATTCCCTTATGATCACAAACCTCAAAAATGCTGTAAAAATGGTTTCCGCTTCCAATGTGATCTTTTACGGATTTACTCTCGAAGGCTGTCGGAATACAGCGATTGATGTTCAAAACGGAGAAGGAAATCTGATCGCGGGATGTACTGTCAAAAATGTCGGCGGATTTGCGATCAGCATGTATGGAAAGAATCAGTCCGTTTACGGCTGCCATCTCTGTCAAATGGGCAAAGGGGGGATCACGATCAGCGGAGGAGACCGCAATTCCCTTACACCTGGAAATTGCATTGTCAAGAACAATGATATTCACGATTTCGGCCGTATTCAGCGAATGTATGCGGGCGGGATCACATGCAGAGGCGTTGGAAACCGGGTTTGCAATAATAAAATCTATAATGCGCCGCACACCGCCATTTTTTTCGGAGGAAACGATCAGGAGATCCTTTTGAATGAGATCTTCAATGTCTGCTTTGAATCAAACGATGCCGGGGCAATCTATTCCGGACGGAACTGGACCATGCGCGGCAATTTGGTCAAGAACAATTATCTTCATGATATATCCGGATTCCGGAACAAGGGATGCGTTGGTGTTTATCTGGACGATATGTTCTCATCCGCGGATATTGTCGGAAATCTGTTTGTTCGAACAACCCGGGCCGCAATGATCGGCGGGGGCCGCGATTGCAGTATTGTCAACAATATCTTTATCGATTGCAAACCGTCTGTTCATGTCGACGCGCGGGCCCTCGGATGGGCTCATGGATGTGCGGACGGATGGATCAACGAAGCGAATACAAAAGGAACGATCTCCGGAATCAAATGGAAAGAGGCTCCTTACGGAACCAAATATCCCAAGTTGGCAAAAATTCTGGACGGGGAACCGAAAGCGCCCGAAGGAAATCTGATCGCCCGGAATATCATTGCCGGAATTCCCTGGGATTCCTCAAAAGGACTTTGGCAAGGAGACGCGGTTGAGAAAAAAGCAAAAAAATATGTCGAATTCAAGGACAATATTATCGGAATCGACCCCTGCTTTGTTGACGCAAAGAACGGAAATTACAATCTGCGTCCGGAATCGCCTGCTCTCAAGGCCGGGTTCGAAAAGATCCCGTTCGAAAAGATCGGTCTGTATGATTGTCCGTTCGCAAAGAAACGGAATGATTAACTCAAACTGTAAATAACCGATTTTGAAACCACGGATTTTCACGGATACTTTTTGGGTAAAAACACGTTTTCATCAAAAATATCAGCCCCGAATCTTATATTGATTTCATCCGTGGTTCCAAACAAAAATATTTTTACAGTATGAATGATTAAAATTATTACCGCCTCTTGAACAACAGTTCGCTCAAGAGGCGATTTATCCCCGTCCGGGAACGATCATTCATTTCCGTGTAAAATACGGATAAAAGCGTCTATATCCTGATACGAGGTAAGCGGATTGAAGAAGACGGCTTTTTCGCCGGGAACCCGAATGAATTTTCCTTCTTCATCATATTTCGTGTGCGCGGCAAATTCGATCCAGCTTGTATACAGATGCTGTTTGCCGCGTCGTTCAAATACAGACCGATGATAATCGGAATTGCTTTTGATTCGGGATTGTCCCATCGTTCGGACATATTCGTTCGATTCGAAATCCCATTCTTTTTTTGCGTCCGGGATCCGATCAGGATCAAAAAGGCGGAAGGTGACGCTTGGCCCGTAATTATATTGGGTCAATAAAGCGGCGCCCGGCGCGTTTTCGATCTCATGCCGAAAGTATGCGGAATTCTGAAGTGTATGCGCAATGAGCATTTGAAAACCTTCGATTCCCAGATACTGAAGAGCGGAATAGGCTCCGAAGATCCCCGCACCTCCCCGGGACGCTTCCACCGTGCTCTGAAGATGCGTGTGAACCATCTCCGAACGGTCGAAATAGCTGTAGTATTCCGGATCGTGTTCCAATGCGCGGAAAGAGGAATCGTCCTTGACCATTACAAGACTGGAGGTGTAAGGAACGTATCCCCATTTATGAAAATCAACGCTGAACGAATCGGCGTATTTGAGTTCCTTGAAGAGATCGACATATTGCGAAAGATTCTCAAGCGTCCGCGCATTGATGAAAAGCGGATTGTTTTTGAAATCATAATCAAGGAAGAAGAGAATCGCCCAGCCAATCGCGGAATCAACATGGATATGCGGTTTTACAAGGCGGCGATCTTCACCGGATCCGCTGTTTGCATTGAGCTTGGGAAGCTTGGCGTAAAATTTTTTGTGTAAACGGTCCACAAGATCATAGACCGGTTTGACGCGGTCAATTCCGAATGAATCGGTCGTTCCCATGGTAAGCATGATCGTCGGAACTTTGCACCCGAGAAGATAGCAGGCCGAGAGCTGTTCTTCGAGATCCGCGAGATCCATCCGGTTGGCGCTGTCCAGTTTGATCCGGATGTTCTTTTCCGCGATGTTCGCTCCCATCACGGAAAGAGTCGTATAGTTCGAATAATGTCCGCCTTGGGAACAGATGAACCGGTAATTATTGATCGAGTCGAAGCCGAGCGATTCCGATTCCGGGATCACTTTGCGCAGTCCGAACAGATAGCCGTATAAATTGCAGAAAGTTCCCCCTTGAGTAAAGAGACCGCCTGCGCAATCGGGATCGTATCCGGCCAATTTTGCGATTCGGCGGATCACCAGCTTCTCCAGCTTGTTCGCCATTATGCTGTATTCACTGCAAACCAGGTTGGGATTGACGAGCATTGCGAGCATCGATCCGTATAAAGCGGGATCGCTGGGCATGGTAACCACATTTTCCACACTGGCCGGATTATTCCACTGCTTGGAAAGCGAACCGGCAAAGAGCAAAAGAGGATCGATCGATTTGGAATCGGGGAAACGGCAGCTTTCCGGGATATCCGAATCCGTATTGATCCGGTCAAGCAGCTTTTCCTGATCGGGGTAATTCTCCAGCTGCTCCAGATTCGTTCGCGGTTCTTTTGTATAATGAAGAATATGAGAAAGACCCGGATCACGAAAGATCGGCCAGTAATCGGGATTCCTTGAAAAATAGCGTTC
>JAUNSU010000205.1 GCA_030539035.1 Planctomycetia bacterium | reverse complement strand
ACTTCTTGGTGGCGGCTTTCTTGGCGGCGGCCTTGGGGGCAGCGGCTTTCTTTACAGCGGCTTTTTTGGGAGCGGCGGCCTTGGGGGCAGCGGCTTTCTTGACAGCAACTTTCTTTGCCATTGATTTAATCTCCTAAATATACGGATTAAAGTGATGCAGGACTCAATACAGATCCGGGAGAACTCAACTGGAATCCTTCCCTTTGTAAGCTATTGAAAAATGAGCATTTCTCAAAAAGCTTCCGTAATGATTCACTGCAAATTTTATTCGAGCTGTTCATACTTAACTTAACCCGGGAAAGTGTTCTTCTTCTTCGCATCGTTGCGACTCGAAAAAGAATAAAGGCCCTTCTTGAAAAAGGAATGCCTTCAAGTACAAACGAACCCGATCATAATACCTGGTTCCAACTTCGCTTTTTGTTAAACAACCGGACAGAAATCCTTTCTGGACCAGGTTGCTTTTGACAAAAAAAGCAAGTACGAGAAACCATACGAAATTCAATAATCATAAAAGTACATATTTTTTAATATTACTCAATACTGATTTTTAAAAAAACACGAATTTTTTTGAATATTTTTCAGTTTTTCGGAAATTTTTCTTTAAAAAGGATCCTCGAACGCCCTTTTTTGATCTTTTGTCCCTTCTTTTACATATTTGATAAGAGAATCAAATATAGAATCATTCCCTGTTCTTTCTTCAAAAATTCTTTTTTTTTGCTGAAGGCACTTCCGGATTTTGCGCGCGGCTCCCTCCGAAATTTTTAATGAGATCTCTCCAAATCGGATTTGTTCCAATCCTCATCGGTTCCTTTTGATTCGTTCCCCGGTCCGTTTTCTTTTCTTTGGCCGGATCCTTTTTGATCCGCTGCAATCAGATCGTTTCCCGTTCAGAGAAAGAACGGAAAACCGTTCGGCTGAAATCTTTGCAAGTTGCCGTTTCCTGCCGGTCTGCCCTCCTTGAAAAACATGGGAAGCCGATTAAAATAAGAGAATAATATACAATATAATATTATATATTATAAATTGCCTAAAATTGGAGTTCAAAATGCCGACTTACGATGATATTGAAAACCGCGATATTCGCGATATCCTGGGGTACCTTAACTTTTCCTCCGGAAATTGTGATCCTCGTTTCTTTGCCGCATGGAATTCGCTTTTTTCAAATCTTGCGCAAAAAGGATCCGAATCGGTTTGGACAGACGCCTTTCGCGTTCTGAAAGAGGGCTTGCAGACTCTTGCGGCTTCAAACGATGCTTTTCGGCATTCCGATAAAGCCCGGCAAATTCTGGATCTTGTCTTCCAATCTGTTCTTCCCGCCTATCGGAAATTTCATGAAGATATTCTGTTCCATCAAAACAATGAATTCCTTTTCAATTCGTTTTTTGTTGCCCATGTCCATGAAATCGTTCTTGCGCGGAAGTCGATCGATCATTCCGAACAGACTGTTGACAGTATTATTTCCGAACTGAACGATTTTCTCGGCTATCGTCCGATCCCTGTTCTGGAAGGCGAAGAAAAGCATGAACCCAATCCGCATGAATGGATCGCCCCTCTTCCTCTCTATCGTGCGGATACGGGAGCGGCTTTCGGTCCCTATCAGATCCTGATTCAAAAAACGGTAAAAATACTGAAAGAGACTGATCCTCAACTTTTACATGATGCGTGGTTCGATCCGGAAAAACTGAAAGAGATCGTAATGGATCCCCGCGCCTATGATTTTGATCATCCGGTCAATCGCCGTCCGAATTATTCTTTCGGAACATGGGATCCCCATTGCATCGATGAAGAAGGATATTACCGCCGCTTTGTGATTCATCAAATCACCGTGGACGGGATGCTGCAAAGAGTGAAGACGGAACTTGCCGGACATGAAGACGACGCGGTTTTACAGGATATGCTTTATTATGAAGCGGCGGCCGTTCTTGCGGGAACAATGCTGATGGGTTCGGGGATCAGCGGGGATCATGTTCAAGCTCATGATTCGACGGTTTCTCTTTCCGTTCTGATGCCCATTATTGCGGATTACAGGGACCGTTTTTATGAACAGCTGATCAAAAAGGTTTCCTCTCCTTTAAAAGAGCGTTTGGAACGGGAAGCGGCGCGTCTCTTTCAGCCGTTTGGCGGGGCACGTCAAAATCTCAATAAATATCTTGCGAAGCAGAGGGCCGATCAGCTTCAGCGATTCCATCTTGCGCGGACGTTTGCCCGAATGGGTTATTTCGAATCGGCGATGAATCAAACGAAAATCATCGCGGTTGCGTCTGCGCGGTTCCTTTGTCAAATCGATTGCCATATTACAGAAGCGCACCTTCTTGCGGACAAGAAGGAGTATAAAAACGCGTCTGATCTTTTTCCCAAGATCGAAGAATTGCTTTTTCGCGGGATCGCCTGCGGAGCTTTGCCGGATCCCTGGTCTATGCTGGGCTTTGGCGGCGAATACAGTCTGTTCAGTGCGGTCGACAATACGGTTCACGATCATCGGATCGACGATCTGATCGGACTGATGAACGACATATTTGATCTATACAGCCGGATCCAAAAGGAAGCGGCGGTTGCCGGTGATTCGGATCTGCAAGCGGATCTTTCCGATCGGATGAGTACATTGGCCGGATGGTGGGATCAGTTCGGAAGTACCGAAGTCTCCAATGTCGAAGGTTTTTCCGGACTGGAAGTATGGGAATCGGCGACTAAAGTTTCCAATGCGCTCGCTGTTTGGCATAAGGCGGGTACTGCGGCGGGCGATGTTGCCTTCTGGAGCCGGCATGTCGATCGCTTTACTTCTCCAAAAGCTTTTGTCCTTCTTTGCGAAGCGCTTTTGGAGCAGAATGATCTGATCTCTTCGATGGCCCTTCTGATGCACTGGCTTGCGGAATCCGAAAGAATTCCGCTTCAGGAAGGGGACTATTCTTTCCATTCGATCCTGGTTCACTGGATCCAGCAGCTTTGGAAAGAGAATCCCGCAGATAAAAAACAGAATGTGTCCCTTCCGGAAACGGACAAGGAGCGAAAAGAGGATTCGAATCAAGGGGACAAAGAGGAAATCTCCGATGCACCGGAGATCCTTTCGGATAAAGATCATCTGGAACATTGGAAGCTGATGATCCGATTTTTGGATCGCCTGGAAGCCAATGCCGACCGCTATTGGTCTGTTCCGACTCTGGATCTCGATCCTTCGTATTTTGATAAGAAGCCTGCTCCGCCCGTTCGCAAACCCATTATGAATCCTTCTTCCCGGCAGGAACCTGCCAAGATGGTTTCCATTACCCTTTTTCCGATGAATGTGAATAAAGTTCAGATCGAATTCCGCGATTTCTGGAAAGATTATCTCAAAGGATCCCTTTCTTCAATCGAAGAGTTTACCCGATATGCAGTGGAAAAACTTCGAAAGAGGAGTATTCCCCAGGATCGCGAAGCATTAAAAGAGATCTTTCGCGCTGTTCGGGAAAAGGAAATCGGAAAACCGGTCAGTAAAAAACGGGAAAACGAACTCGATCTTTTCTTCGATTTCTGGTATGATCAGGTCGTTAATTATATCAAACCTTTTGGAGAAGCCGATCCGGATTCGCTTTCAGATGATTGGTTGGATCCTGATATGTCCCGGCAGGAATTGGAAAATACTCAAAATTTGGCCGATCTTTTTCTCAAATCCGAACCGGCAAAAGAAAGCTCCGAAGATCATGATCCTGCTTTCAGTGAATCGGATTCCCAATTCATTGAATTCATGAAAAAAATATTTGATTTTATCGAAGACACTCTTGATGATCCCAAAAAGAGAAAGAACTTCCTGAAAAACGGAAACTGGCTCGAAATTGAACCGGGAGAAATGGTTAAACTTGAAGTGAAAGATGAAAATCTCATCATGGAATTTCTCGGCGATTTGGAAGAATATGTCGATGAAGATCTTTTCGAAGACGAGGACGATGAAGATTCCGATGATGATTTCGATGAG
>JAUNSU010000083.1 GCA_030539035.1 Planctomycetia bacterium | reverse complement strand
CTTGGCGATTTGCCTGAGCCAGAGATTACCCATAGATTTTGGTAGAGAGGCATAATTATTTTCATTCCATTATATAAACATTCCACTTAACAGTGTTCGAAATCTCAATACACTCTCCGTGTTTCCGAGTCTCCGTGTGATAAAAATATGTGTGTTCGGCCAATAAATTTGGTACCATGTAAACAAACTAAAAATTTATCTTCATTCAAATCACCGTGTTTTTGGGGAATTCACATCGCTCTTGGCGGGCCGGGACAACCGTCCTCACCCGTTTAATCAAAACTCATCTTGCAAATATTTGTTCTTTTTGCTATAATATAATGAGAAAATGCGATTGTTCGCTTCACGCGTCTTATCGTTCATTCCCCGTCCCTGCAAACTGCGGAATTCGTTTACCGCGATCACAAAACGCAGTAAAATGAAGATCACTTTGATGAAAAATGGATTTTTCGCAAATTATCCTGATTCAAAATAAATAAATTACTGTACAATATTGAATATTGGGAGTCGTTTTTATGTCAAATGCTTTTGCCCTGCTCGGATCACAAAACGCGATCTTGACGCAGTGGAAAATGGAACCGTCGTCGACTTGCTGTAATCTTCCGTTTTGGTGTGAAATTCCGGATAATATTCCAACGAGTCTCTTTCTCGACGCATTAAAAACAATAACCGGGATCTATCCCCAGCTTCGGACCGCATTCGAAACAGGTACCGACGGCGCATTTTATCAACGAGTCCTTTCACAAGGAAATCCGGTGGAAAGAATTGAAACGACCGAGACGGAATTGAATGCGGTTTTGACACGGCTGATCCGTCCTTTCGATCTCCTCACGGAGATCCCGGTTCGATTCGCTCTCATCACGACCGAAAAAAAGCGTTATTTTTTTCATGATATCCATCATATTTCACTGGACGGAATCGGCTATGCTTCGCTTCTTGCCGATCTGGAGCGTATTCTGCGCGGCGAATCTCCGCAGGGAGAAAAAATACCGCTGGCCGAATGTGTCCAGATGGAGCAGCGCCGTCGGGAAGAAAACCTGGCGAACGATTTCGCCTTTTTCGATTCCGTACTTGCGAATCAGCCCGACTTTGATTTTCCGGCTCTTCCTGTTCGGGGAGCGAGTCAAATTCAACAATTCGTTCAGACTTGGGACGGGCAATCCGTTCGCGATTTTCTCAACAGCGATTCCGGGCATTCACTGACTCCCAACGTTCTCTTTATTTCCGCTTTAGCGTTTGTATTGAGCCGTTTTTCCCGCGAAAATTGTGCCTCGTTTTGTATGGTGATCAATGGACGCCCCTGCCGGGAAGCGTTTGCAACGCTGGGAGGATTTTCCCGTGCCATTCCAATGGCAACGGCTCCGATTCCGGACGAAACAGTCCGCCATTTCTGGAAACGAAATCAGACATTGATTCGAGAAACACTTCATCGGCAGACGCCGACAACAGGAGAACTCCTTCACCGATACGGTTTGACACCAGGCCTTTTTTACGTTTATCAAAAAGGCGTTGAGAATCGGTATCAAGGGACTTTGCCGATGCGGCGTCTTCCGCTTTCCGATGCAGCGGTTCCATTTGTACTGGAAATTTACGAACGGGAAAACGTATTTGAAGTTCGTGCCGAATATGACGCGGGTATTTACGGCGTCGATGTGATAGAGGCACTTTTCTCCTCCTGGCAAACAGTCCTCCGAACAATGATCGAACAGCCGGAACAACTTTGCGGTCAAATTGAAACGGTCGATAAGACGCAACGGGAAAATCTTCTGGCGCTGGGACGCGGAGAAACGATTGATTTCGATGAACAAGAGACGATCATTGATTGCTTTCGTCGTCAAGCTGCCTCGTGCCCGGATCGAATCGCCGTTGTTTTTCAGGAAACGAAGGTGACTTACGACGATCTTGATAAATTGACCGATCGACTTGCCGCTCATCTGGCGGAATGGGGCGTCGGACCGGAGAAAAACGTCGGCATCATGATCGATCGGAGTGAACTTTTAGCGGTTTATCCCTTGGCCGTTCTGAAGGCGGGCGGCTGCTATGTTCCTCTCGACCCGCATTTTCCTGAAGATCGTTTGAACTATATGATCGGCGATGCGCAGATTGAGATCATTCTTACCGAAAAGGAACTCGCCCAAAAGGCCGTTCCCCATTTCAACGGACGCATTTTCGACGCATCGGAATTGAACGCCCTTCCGGATCCCGAAATACTTCCTCCTGGTCCGAAGCCGGAAGACGCTTTTGTCATCATTTTTACGTCCGGCACAACAGGAAAGCCGAAAGGCTGCATTTTGGAACATCGCAATTTGATGAACTTTTGCATTTGGCATACACGCTATTTTGCGCTGACCCCATCCGATCGGGCAGGTGCCTATTCCAATTTCAGTTTTGACGCACATCTGTTCGATTTTTATCCCAATTATATGGCAGGTTCGTCCGTTTACGTGATCCCGTCCGAGATGAGACTGAATCTGCCGGATTTGGCGCAATATTTTTCGGAGAATCATCTTTCCTTGACGGCATTGACAACGCGAGTCGGACAAAAACTCGCGGAATTCTGGCCCCATTCTCTTTCCAAAGCGCTTGTGGTCGGAGGAGAGGCACTTACGTTTGCCCATGTTCCCAATTGCAGATTCGAAAACGCTTACGGACCGACAGAATGTACCAATACGTCAACAATTTACAAATTGAATCAGGATGAGGAACTTCCGTCGATTGGCCGTCCCATCACAAATTATACGGCGTATGTCGCCGATTCATCGGGAAGTCTTTTGCCGCGCGGTGTATCGGGCGAACTTTGGATTGGCGGAAAAGGGGTTGCCCGCGGCTATATGAACCGGCCTGATCTGACAGCACAGCGTTTTCTTCCCAACCCGTTCGGAGAAGGACGAATTTATCGAACGGGCGACCGGGTCTTTTGGAACAAAGAAGACAATCTTGAATATATTGGCCGTATGGACAATCAGGTCAAGCTGCGCGGATTCCGAATAGAGCTGGGTGAGGTAGAACACGCACTCGGGACTTATGAATCCATTACCGGCGCGGCGGCGCTTGTTCGGGACGTTGGCGGAAACCAAGCTCTTTGTGCCTGGTTTACAGCAAATTCGCCCGTCGATATCGATGATTTGCGGCGTTTTTTGACCAATTCGCTGACCGATTACATGATTCCCTCCTTTTTCCTGCAAATGGAATCGTTGCCGCTGACCGCAAACGGCAAGGTGGACCGCAAGAATCTCCCGGAGATCGAACCGGAAGAAGACGAACAGTCCGAATGTACCTCGCCCTCTGTATTCAATCGACTCGAAAATGAACTTGCCGATATAATCAAGAAGATACTCGGCATCGATCACGTCGGCTTGAGAGACAATCTGACACGAAAGGGTCTTACATCGCTTTCGACGATCGAACTGGCAATTCGGATCGAAAAACGATTTCATGTCGTGTTGGACGTTTCCGCTCTTATGCGATCCTGTTCACTTCAGGATTTGGAGGACAAGATTCTGGAAAAATGGCTCGCCAATACGGAATCGACCTTCGCAAACGCCGCTTCAGAAGGTCCCTCGAAAAGCGGTCCGGAATCGGCTCCTTTAACATCATCGCAGTTGGGAATTTTTTATGATTGTTTGAAGCGTCCGGATAGTACGGCTTACAATATCCCGATTCATTGGAAGTTTCCCGCTGATTTCGATGCCGATCGATTATGTTCCGCTCTGGAAAAGGTCCTCGCGAATCATCCGGTCTTTTTCTCCCGACTGGAACAGCGCGGCGAAGATTTCGTTCAGGTTTATTCAAAAAATGCCGCGCCGGAAATTGATCGGCTTCATCTTGATTCCGAGGAATTCAAACATTTTTGCGAAGACTTTTCGAAGCCCTTTGCATTAACCGGAAACCCGCTCTATCGTGCGGCCGTGGTCGAAACACCCGATGAAGTTGCCTTGATACTGGATGTTCATCATATTATTGCCGATGGATTTTCGTTCTCACTGATCCTTCATGAGTTGTCCGAAGTATGGACAGGAATCGAATTGCCTCATGAACGCCGCTCCTATGCCGATTATGCTCAGGAGGAATTCGAAAATGCTTCCGGTCCGGCACGTCAAAACGCAAATGACTTCTTTGCGAATAAACTCGCAACCCTTGACACTGCGACTGAAATTGAACCTGATTTCACCTGGGACTTCCAATCGGGCCGTCTTGCTGAAGAGGTGATCTGTATCGATCCCGAATCTGTCAATCAATTCTGCCGATCTCACGCGATCACACCCGCCGTTCTCTTTTTGGCGGGATCGACTTTGACCCTGTCTCGATTTGCGCGTCAGCAATCCATTGGAATATCAGTCATCAGCAGCGGAAGAAATGATCCGCTTCTGCAAAACACGGTCGGAATGTTCGTTCGTACATTGCCGTTCTGTACCGCGCTGCCGTCAAAGGGAGATTCTCTCGATTTTCTCAAGTCTGTCGAAAATGACTTCCGGGAAACACTCGCAAATGAAAACGTCTCCTTTGTTGAACTCTCCGCCCAATATAGTTTTCAACCGAAAGTAATGTTTGCCTGTGAACTTGGGATCATGAATTCCGTAAAATTGGGAGAGATTACACCGCAGCTTGTGCCTGTACGACTTGAAGAGTCGAAGTTTCCGCTTTCGATTCACATCGAAGAACGCGGCGGGCAAATGGCGGTCGCAGTTCAATATAATAATGCACTCTACAGGCCTTTTCGAATGAGAATGCTCGCTCTGTCGCTGAAACAAGCCGTCGAATCGATCATACGCGATTCCGGTAAAGCGATATCTCAAATATCTTTAATCGCGCCGGAACAGGAAGATCTGCTCTCTTCATTCCGCTGTCCGGTCGAGGTTCCTCTTGAAGAAGAAATCCTCCCTCGCGTTTTTGAAAATTGCGCGGACACAAATCCGAATCATACCGCATTGATCGCCTGTAATGGAACATGGACTTTCGCGGAACTCGATTCACATGCCAATCAAATCGCAAACGCGTTAATTTTCTCCGGTGTCCAAAAAGGAGATCGTGTCATTTTTCTTTTGCCGCGCACCGGACATATTCTGATGGCCATGTTCGGCATTCTCAAAACAGGAGCCGCCTTTATTCCGTGCGATCCCAATTATCCCATTGAACGGATCCGGCAAATCGCGGAAGACAGCGGAGCGAAAAGGGTAATCACAACGTCTTCACTCGTTCCTCAATTCGACGAAAAAGGACTTGATATTGAAACGCTCCTTCTTGAAAAAGATACATCACGTCCAACGGTCAATATCGATCCGCACGACCTCGCCTATCTGATTTATACGTCCGGATCGACCGGCAAGCCGAAAGGGGTAATGCTCGAACATCGCGGAATATGCAACTATATTATGCCCCATCCGGGCGCACCGCATGTTCACGCGGTTAAAACGATGGCATCCGCACTCCTTTCCATTACGACGGTCAGTTTCGATATGTCGCTCAAGGAAATCCTCGTCTCTCTCTGCAATGGAACGACACTCGTATTCGCCGATGATGATCAAACACTCAGTCCTTCGCGGCTCGCCGAGTTGTTTCAGAGGACCGGCGCGGATGCTTTTAACGCGACTCCGTCCCGTCTGAAATCGTTCCTGAATCATCCCGAATTTCGTGAAGCTCTTCGACAGCTCAAGATCATCATGGCCGGCGGCGAACCGTTTCCAAAAAGTCTTCTGGATGAACTCCGATCGATAACAAATGCGCACATCTTTAATACTTACGGACCAACCGAAATCACCGTTTCGTGCAACTGCAAGGAATTGACTCACAACGTTTCCGCACCGGTGATTGGCCGTCCGCTTCCGAATGTTCGTGAATTTGTCATCGATACGGACGGTAATGAACTTCCGCCCGGCGCGATGGGCGAACTGTATATTGGCGGACCCGGCGTTGCCCGGGGATATGTCAATCTCCCCGACAAGACAGCGGCCGCCTTCGTCCAATTCCAGGGCGAACGTGTCTATAGGTCCGGAGACCGTGCCGAATGGCTCGAAAACGGCGATGTCAATGTTCACGGCCGAATCGACCAGCAGCTGAAATTAAGGGGACTCCGCATCGAAGCGAATGAAGTAGAAAACGCCCTTGCTTCATGCTCCGGCGTTAAACAATCGGTTGTCGATGTACAAGTTCTGAACGACACGGAATATCTATGTGCCTGGATCGCCGCACAGGATACGATTGATTTCAATTCACTGAAAAGTGAACTGGCCAAACATCTCCCTTCCTATATGATTCCCGCTGTTTTTACTCTTGTTGAGTCCATTCCCGTCAATCTCAACGGTAAAGTCGATACCAAGGCCCTTCCAGAACCGGCTTTTGCGGCCGTTTCCAATTATGTTCCGCCGCGGGGAGAAACAGAACGGATCATTTGCGAGATCTTTGCGGATGTGCTCAAACGGCCGCAGATCGGCGCCTTGAATCATTTCTTCGATCTTGGCGGAACGTCGCTTTCCGTAACTCAGGTCATTTTAAAAATGGAAAAGCAAGGGCTGGACGTTCCCTATAAAGATATTTTCGATTATCCCACTCCGCGAAAACTGGCTAAACATCTCGACTCGTTTCTTTCCAATTCCGCTTCGGACGACGAATCCTTCGATTATTCCGCAATCGACGCCCTCCTCGCCGAAAACGGAACGGAATCATATCAGCAAGGAAAATTGCAGGAAATCGGATCCGTCTTGATTACCGGCGCGACAGGCTTTTTAGGAGTCCATTTTCTGGCCGCTTTCCTTGATCAAGAAGAAGGAACGGCGTATTGTCTGGTTCGTCCAAAGCCGCACATTTCGATTGAAGACCGTCTGAAAGCCATTCTGTATTACTACTTTGAAGACAAATACGTAAAAGAGATCGGACGGCGGATCATTGTGATCCCCGGCAGTATTACCGATTCCGCCTCTTTAGATTCCCTCCTTTCTCTCGATATTGACAGTGTTGTCAACTGCGCGGCAAATGTCAAACATTTCTCGGCCCATTCGGATATCGAAGATGTGAATTATCAAGGAGTCCAAAACCTGATCGAATTTTGCAAAACGAAAGGAAGCCGATTCGTTCATATTTCGACGACATCTGTGGCGGGTACTTATGAGCTGGGAAAGACTCTTGATGCAGAATGCCTTACAGAACAGCGGCTCTATTTCGGACAGGACACGAACAATCAATACGTTCACAGCAAGTTTTTGGCGGAACGTGCCATTTTATCTGCGGCCGCGGAAGGTCTTTCAGTAAAAATCATGCGAGTCGGAAATCTTTCTGCCCGAATGCGCGACGGTGAATTTCAAGCGAATTTTGCGACGAACAGTTTTGTCGGGCGTCTGAAGGCCTATCAGCTGATCGGTAAAGTTCCTTATTCACTTGCCGCGCAAACAGCGGAATTCGCTCCGATTGATTCGACCGCCGACGCGATTTTGCGTCTCCTTCGAACACCGGAGAAATGCCGGGTATTTCATTTATACAATCCGCACGGTATACTCTTCGCCGATATTTTTACGGCTATGAAGGAATGCCGATTAAATATTGAGTTCGCCGACGATGAAGAATGTCAAAAGGCCTATGAGAGAGCCTCGGCGAATCCTGATGTACTCCCGCATTTAGTCAGTCTGACCGCCTATCGCGGTTCCCAATCGAAACCTATGATCCTTGTGCCAAAGAACAATCATTGGACCTTGGATATTCTCCTGCGTCTTGGCTGGAAATGGCCTGTCATTTCGGAAACTTATCTGATCCATTTGATCGATATGCTTCGAACAATCGGCTTTTTCGATTAGTATTTATGAAAGGTGAAGCAAATGCAAAACAATAATATCAATAATGAAGAATTGCTTAACGGTATTTTAAGCGGACCGGCCATGAATCCGGAACAGCGCAAAGAGATGGCCCGTCTGCGTCTGAAAGAACTTGTGATATTCGCCAAGGAAAACTCGCCGTTCTATCGGGAACTCTATTGGGAAATCGACCCGAACAATTTCGTACTGACCGATCTGCCTGTGATCGATAAAAAGACACTTCTTAACCATTTTGATGAGATACTGACGGATCCGGCACTTATACCTTCGGATATTTATGAGTTTATAAAAGACGACGCGAACATCGGCAAGAATTTTCATGATCACTATTCTGTAGTAACAACCTCCGGAACAAACGGCAATCCGCTTACAGTGGTTCGCGACTCCATTCACAACAAAGTACATGGTCTTATGGTTCAGAGCCGATTATGTCAAGGATTCGATCCTGCGGTTTTCACTCCGGTCAAAAGTCGGATTGCCGTTGTGATCGCTTCGAAATCGAACTGTTCGAGTTATTCATCCTACACACGGATGAAGAAAGCGTTTCCCGATTATGATCATAATACAAGAGCCTTTTCCATTACAGCCCCTGTTCGTGAAATCGTTTCCGGTCTGAATGAATTCCGGCCCGATGTTCTGACCGGATATCCGTCTATTATGCTTATTCTCGCACATCAGCAGATCATAGGCAGACTCAAGATTGATCCAGCGGTGATCGCCTGTTCTGCGGAAACATTGACTGATTCCGTTTTTGCAAAATTAAAGACCGCATTCCCGCACGCTGCGGTTTTGAATAATTATTGCACAACGGAAGTCGGAGAAGTTGCGATGTCGTGCCGATGCGGACGGCTTCATCTCAACGACGATTGGATCATGCTGGAAGCTGTTGACGAACAGCTTGAGCCTGTTGAGGACGGAACCGTTTCTTCCGCGGTAATCGCAACGGACTTGTCGAATCATATCATGCCGATCATACGTTATCGATTGGATGATCGCGTTCAAATTCATAATGAACCGTGTCCCTGCGGATCGACATTACCTGTGATCACCGTTTGGAGCCGCAGTGCGGATACACTTGAGTTTCATGGGGTGGAGCTGCATTCGACATTATTTCTCGTAACGATGTACGAACAATGCGATATTTTAAGTTGGCAATTTGCCCAAACATCGGAAAACACGTTGGAGTTTCGTGCCGTTTATTCTGCGGACTCGGGAGACAGAATGCGCGATTGGGTTAAGAAGCGATTCACGCAATTTCTGGCCGATCATAATTGTGCTGATGTTCATTTTATTTTATCTGACTCCGCTCCGATCAATTCTGCCCGCGGCGGTAAATTAAAACTGGTGGTCAAAGAGTGCTGAAAAAAAACAGTAAGCGGAAAGGGGCAAAAAAATAATGTATGTACTGTCGAGAAATATTGATGCCGTGAAAACAAGCAAAAAATTTTGAAAAAGGGCTTTCCCGGGATTCGATCTCTTATTCGAAAAAGGTTCGAACCCGGGCTTTGTGTCTTTACGTCTTTACGTGAATTTATTCACTTTGAAAGTGTATGTCTGTTCCGATTCAATATTTAGTATCACACGGAGACAGAGGGGAACAGGAGGATTTTTTACACAGAATCTATTGTCCCAACTGTCTCAGTCGTCTCAGTTGTCCCATTCCCCATTTTTGAAACCACGGATGGGCCATTGAAAAATCAACGTTTTTTGTGAAGACCGGGGAAGCGGTGAAAACAAAGATACCGAAAAAGGTTCGAACCCGAGCGCTGGGACGGTACCCGTCCCGGGCACCCGGCGGCGGAGCCGCCGCTCTGTGAAGGGGTAAAATTTCTAAAAACCTGTAATTCGAACCACGGATGAACGGTACCCCCGACAGGGAACCTTGGCGACTTGTGAGCGAGGCAGTCTCCTTTGTCGCCAATGTCTCCACCGTCCTCATTGTCCCCTTCTCGTCTTCTTGGACGGCCCGAGCGGTGCTAATTTTCTCTAATCGTTGTGATATGAATTTTTCAGTGTTCAATAAGAAATGGACAAAACACACAAATAAAAAATCGACTTATTACTTCACGAGGTCCGACATTTCGAAAATCCCTCCGCGTCCGCCGCGCCTCTGCACGATAAAATATGAGCCAAGCCGAACAAAACAAAAATTTTCATAAAACCAACAAAAAAAGAATCCGCGATTACCGAACAGGCACCGATCCGCCAAAAGGCCCATCCGTGGCTATCCGTGATCATCCGTGGTTAAAAAAGAGCCAAGCCAGGTTAAGTATTTATCCGTGGTTTTCTAAAAATTCTCGAAAATTTCCTAAAAATTTTATTTTTTCTGTTGGATATGGAAATTCTGATTGTGTATATAATAAGGGTTTGGTATTTTCTTAATCCCTTGACATAAAAATACAGAAAATAAACTAAATGGATAAATTAACAAAAGAAGAAGCTTCGCAGATCTTTCTGCAAAATATAGAGCTTGTCCGAACAATCGCGGCTCGACGGGCTCCTGCACGATCGCTTCAGGAAGATATCGTTCAGGATACTTACGTCTATTTCGTCAATAAATCGGAAAATTGGGATCGAAGAGAACCGTCTTTCAAAGGACTCCTGAAAACGATCGCGCAAAATATGGCTGCAAGGCATTGGGATCAATGGATTCGGAATCTTCCCGAAAACCTGCAAGCCGTCGCTGAATATCTTACCCGGGCAAGTGAATCCCTCTCCGGACCCGAAAATTTGACCGCCGAGGAAAAAGTTTACGCCCTGAAGATCTGCCTTCAAAAACTTTCTCCTGAAAATCGCGATCTTATCGAAATGTTCTATTACGGAAACGTTTCCTATTCCGATCTCGTTAAAAAAACCGGACGATCAATCGACGCGCTTTATATGCAAATGAGCCGGATCCGGGCACTCCTCCATGATTGTATTCTGAAAACAATGACCTTGGAGGTGGATGATGTCTGATCCCAAAAAAGAATCCCCATTTCTTCTGATCGGGAAGTATGTTCAGGAAACGATCTCTTCCGAAGAGACGGATCTTCTCCTTTCTTATATGAAAGAGAATTCTGAAATCGCGAAAATTCTTTACAAGAATATTCAGGCGGACATTTGGCTCCAAACGATTTTTCAGGCGGAACGGGAAGCAGAAGATCTTCCCCTTTCTCCCTTACCGGAAGATCTGAAAGAAAACGGATCCCATACAGATCCCCAATCCGAAATTCAAAAATTGCTCGAAGAAGCGCTCGCTTACGAAAAGAACGCGGTTCCTGTTCCGAAAGATCCCGAAGAAAAAGATCATAATATTGCGGAAGATCGGCCGAATTCCCCTCTCATTGCCCGAAAGAGCATCAATCGGTCAAGATCGAATTCCAATCAGACACAAAAACGAAAGGAGTCCATTCTTCCGCTGGTTCTTTCTTTTGGACTGCTGGTTGGACTGTGCGGCTGGCTTTCGATCGATCATTACCGGCAAACGCACAAACAACCGGAAGATTCTTTTCAGGCTTTGGTCAAAATCGAAGAAGTGGTCGATCCGGTCTGGAAGCCGGGATCATCCCGATATAAACGGGGACAGGAAAGCGGGCCCAATGAATTTGAACTCGATCAGGGAATGTTCAAACTTCACTTTACAACAGGAGCGGAAGTGATTCTGGAAGGGCCCGGCAAATTCGTTGTAAGCGATTCCAATAAACTTTTCTGTTCACGCGGCAAGATCAGTGCTTATGTCCCGAAAAGCGCGGCGGGATTTGAAATTGCAACCGCATCCGGCCGCTTTATCGATCGGGGAACTGAATTCTCCGTCTTTGTCGATCCGGTCGGAACCTCTGTGGAAGTGTATCGCGGCAAGGTCGATGCATCATACATGAACGCCGTTCCCATGAATCTGGAAACGGGAAACGCGGTTGTCTGTGAAAAACAGGGAACGATCAGAACCTATGCGTCGAAAGAGGAAAATTACACCAGTTCCGCGATTTTTGATCAAAAAGTGAAAGAAGCATCGGATCGTCTGATCCAAAAGAAGACGGGCTCCGCACAAAAATGGGATCAGGACCCCACTCTTTTGATCCATGCCGATTTGTGGAACGCGGACGCCGCTCGTTCTGTTGAAAATCAGGCGATCTCCGGATCTGTTCAGATCCCGGCAATTCAGCGTGTCGCCTGTTCTGTCGGGGAAGGCCGTTTCCGCGGAACAAAGTCGCTTGAATTCCTTCGGCGAAATGATCGGCTGGAATTCAAAATGCAGGAAGAGTATTCCTCGCTGACTCTTGCCGTATCGGTACGGATCGATCGGCTCTCGAATACCGGCAATACACTCATGATGAGCAGGGATTTCTTTCAGCAGGCCGGCGCCATTTCTTTCCAGATCGGCAAGGAAGGAAATCTGCAATTCTTTATCAGCGGAGATAAGAAGGGGAAAAATCAAAATCCTTCGATCGACAAGGCGGTTAATACCGCAATCGATATTCCCTCAACATTTTTAAGATCGGATTGGGGCACATGGATCCAGTTCGCCGTCGTTCTCGACGCAAAGGAAAAAGCGATCCGGATCTTTAAGGACGGGATTTTGCTTTCCAATGTTCCCTGGCCGGATCCGGTTCCTTTAGTGCCCGGCACCGTTTATTTCGGAAACGCTTCCGAGGAGAAAATGAGTAAAAATCCCAAATATCTCGGCGGAGCGATCGACGAATTTTACATTTTCCGGCGTGCTTTAAACGAACAAGAGATCCGGACTTTTTAGCATTTTTTCAAGGAAAGTGCATCAATCAATTTCAAGGAGAAAAAACCATGAAAATTAAGGCTTTCACATTAGTGGAATTACTTGTTGTGATCGCGATCATCGGAATTTTGATCGGACTTCTACTTCCTGCGGTGCAGGCGGCGCGAAATGCAGCCCGGCGAATGGAGTGCACGAACAATTTAAAACAGATCGGGATCGGACTTCATAATTATCACGATGCCAATCTTACACTGCCCCCAACGCGAACAGGAGGATATATCAGTACAGCTCCAACAAGCGGCTTGCACAACTTTCTCGTACCGTTACTTCTTTTTTGCGAACAGGGACCTCTCTATCAGGAAATTTGCAGCGATGCGATGGCAGGCGGAGCTGTTTGGAGAGGGGTTACCTCGGACAGAGATTATTTTAAACGAATCGTTCCGTACCATTATTGCCCCAGCGACGGAAGATCCAAAGAATTGACAAAAATCGTTTTCCGAAGTCAGGCGAAAACAAATTATGTCGGCTCGTTTGGAGATGTCGTCTATGCTTTAGCTACAGATGAGAACAATAAACGCGGAGTTTTTGCGGGAGGAACAATTCAGTCTCCAAAAACTTTTCTTTGCAATTCCTTTGCGGCAATCCTGGACGGAACATCCAACACGATTGCGGTATCGGAGACGGTCGCATCAATTTCTGATTACACCTCAGGAGCTGTAAACTATGTTCGTAATGTCAAAGGAGAAACGGTCAATGTGGGAACAAGCGCCAACAACATGAATCTCGGTCTATGTATCGCGACAAGAGATCCAGCGGAACCGAATCTGTATCAATCGACTTTTTCCCAAACTTACGGACGTGGCTATGGATTTCATGAAGGGCGTTCACCATGTGCCTATTTCCAAACCGTACTGCCGCCGAATTCTCCGACTTGCTCCGGCGGAATTGATCAACGCGGAACAACGAGTGTATCAAGTTATCACAGCGGCGGAGTCAATGTGCTTTTAGTGGACGGATCGGTCAAGTTCGTATCGGAAACGGTCGAGTGCGGAGATCAGACTTATGTTCCCACTTCTTCCCATAATCCGGACAAAATCGGCGGGCTAAGTCCTTTCGGTGTCTGGGGCGCGATGGGATCCATTGCCGGCTGTGAATCCACTGCACTGTAAACAATGTCTGATTATACTTCACCAGGTCCGATATTTCGAAAAACTCTTTGCGTCTTGGCGTGATATATTACAAATATATCGACTTAAACAGGTCGGAAGCATAAAAATTTTCTCCGTGTCTCCGCGGATCCGTGTGATACTAAATCATGAAGCGGAACAGACATACACTTTCCAAAGGGAAATAATTTCACGAAAGCCGCAAAGATCAGATTCGAATATTTTTAAAACAAGAGATCGAGCCTCGGGGAAGCCCTATTTCAAATTAATTAATTTGTTTTCACGGTATCGATATTTATTGGCCGAACATCGTTTATTTTCACACGGAGCATCGGAGACACAGAGTGTGGATTAAAATTTCGACTTCTTTTAAGTGAAATGTTTATCAAAATGTAAAGATTTTTTTTACATTTTTCAATATTTTAGAAAATATATAAAACGGACAAAACACACAAATAGAAATTCGCGATATTACTTCACCGAGTTCGGCATTGTAAAAGATTCCTCTGCGCCCTTGCGCCTCCGCGCGATAAAAAAGAGCCAAGCCGGGTAAAACAAATCGTTGGCCCAGGGTTAATAGGAAATTATCATTTTTAGGAATTTAACATCACTCGGGACGGCCGTATGCGGCTTGGTCGCCGGTTTCTCACTCCTCACTCCTCACTCCTCACTTCATTACGGGCTTTTTCAATATTTTCTGCCGGATATGCGCCGTTTTTTCCCGCGCAAGGGGCAAAGCGTCTTGTATTTCGTTCTGGTATGGAATATAATCAATACAGCTGAAAAAGTTAAGAGAACCCGTTTTTTACAGATTAACCCTCTATTTTTGCGAGGAACATATGATCAGAATGATTCTGTCTTCCGTATTGACGTTTTTTCTATTGGGCGTATTGACCCTTTCTTCCGTTGCTGAAGAGTACCGCCTTGACTTCAATGATCCGGAAATGGCCGCCGCCATCAAGGCCTGTTATCAGGCAAAAGTTGAAGACGGCGTATTGCATATCGATATTCCAAAGGGATCCAAGAGCAAGACGCGAATGGTTAATTTCCCGCTGCAATCGTTAATGAAACAGTTTTGCGGATATTTCGTGGAAGTGGAAGCGGATATCTGTTTTTCCGATGTACCAGAACCGTCGAAAGGTTATTTCGGTGTGAAATTTCAGTTCCATCTGCCCGGTGCTCCCGGTGACGCCTGGCCGGGTGTTCTTCGGTTCAAGGGAAATTATCCGATTCATGGAACCAGCGACTGGTTCCACAGTCGGGCAAAAAGCGAATGGTCCAATACAATAACGAACGCGTTCCTTCAAGTTGGACTTCAAGAAGTAACCGGCCATATTGCGGTAAAAAATATTGTTTTGCGGCGCGGCCGTCCGTGTCCGGTTTCCACCTTGCGGCTTCCGGTTATTCCCAGGGCGGTGTACTCCGGGGAACAGCCGCCGCGAATGCGCGGTGCAATGTCGCCGAACACGTCGAACGGTCCCAAAGAACAGGATTTTGCCGATCTCGAAAAATGGGGAGCCAACCTCATTCGATGGCAGATGGGACTTCCAGCCTTACAAAACGCGGCCGATCTGCGGAACAGTCTCAAGGGACGATTCCAGCAGCTCGAAACCGTTCTCGAACTCGCCAAACGATATCATCTTTACGTCGTTATTGATGTGCATACCATGAAGGAATCGCGTCCGGTCGTACTTGGTACTCCGGAAGGACGTGATGAGCTGGTCCGCTTTTGGGTGGAAATCGCGAAAAAATTCAAAGGAAATCCGAACATTTTCGGATATAATCTTATGAACGAACCGGTTTCCGGCAATATTGAAGCGGATGGCCCCTCGCTCAACGAGCAATATCACCGCCTCATTAAAGCGATTCGTGAAGTCGATCCGCAGACGCCGATTATTCTCGATTGCGATAAAGCCGGTGTTCCGGATATGCTGGAATATCTGGAAGTCTTTCCGTATGATAATATTATCTACAGTCCTCACATGTACAAGCCGTTTGAACTGACCCATCAGCTGAATCAGAAACAGGAAACTTATCTTTCTTATCCGAACGAGAAAAAGGGTTGGAATAAAGAGTTTCTGCGAAAAGAGCTCGCCGGTGTTCGTGAGTTCCAATTGAAAACAGGAGCGCGCATTTATGTCGGTGAGTTCAGTTGTATTCGCTGGGCGCCCGGTGCAGAAAATTACATTCGGGACTGCATTGATATTTTCGAAGAATACGGCTGGGACTGGAGCTATCATGCCTTCCGCGAATGGCAGGGGTGGAGTGTCGAAAGCACAGGTTCCCCGGTACATCCGGAGCATTCTGACAGCAATCCGCGCCGCGATGCTCTGCTGCAAGGATTTGGAAAAAATAACTGAATTCACCTGGGACTTAATGGCATTTTGATTCACTTTCAGCAATACTTGAGATACCTGTTGCTGAATTCGAGAAGGCCTTCCGGCTTCACCGATCAGGATGGGCGGCTAAGATGACCGCCCTCCGTATACGGCTTCGCCACCGGTCCCTCTCTAATCACTGAACAAAGACTCCTTCAGTCCGCAATACGGTATATTTTACCGGCGACAGGGAAGTGGATCATGGTTTCCAGAACCTTTTTTCCGGTTGCCTCTTCCACCGCACGGCGATACAGTTGAAGCTGCGCAATCTGATTCGCGGCGTAAATTTTCAGATTCTGCTCCTCCTTCGAACTGTGTGTTTTATGATCGATAATCACAAAACCTTCTTCCGTTTCGATCAAAAAGTCAATATAGCCTTGATAGATCTCTCCATGCTCGCCGCGAAGCGTGATCGGCATTTCACTGTACGTCTTTCCGTTCGGCCAGCACCTGTTGACCCAATTGTAAAATTGATCGGTCGAATCCGCAAGTGTCGAGGCGTACATCGGTTTGATCCCGTATTGTCCGAGGATCTTCTCCGCGATTTGAATCGGATCATGATCCGGATGAAGCGCACAATAGAGATGAAACGCGTTGCCGAATCGCTCGTAGATCTTCTCTTCCCAATGAAGTTTTCCGGTTCCGGCGCTTGCTTTGATAAAATTGATCTTTTCTCTCTCTCATCATTGGTCTCCTTCTTTTCGTTTTTTCCGCAGAGCGCCTTTAAATCACAGTAATTACATTCCGCAAGAAAATAAAAATCGGTTCTGATCCTGATCGCATTTTGAAAAATGGACTATTTGCAAAAAACAGGAGATTCGGATTTCAAAACCGACAAAACTTTTTTCATTCTCGAAAAGATTCTATCTCATTTCTATCAGCGGGTCAAGAACCGCTGATACCATATACTGTCGCTCGCTCCATTGCGGGCTTGCGTCGATATGTCGGCGGCTCCTCCGCAGGATCACAAATC
>JAUNSU010000204.1 GCA_030539035.1 Planctomycetia bacterium | reverse complement strand
AAAATCGGTTATTTACAGTTTGAATATAATCCAAAAAGATCAAACGGTTTTTCGCCGTAAAAATCTCCCACAAACAGGGAGAATTGTATCTTTTTTCCTGATTTTACGCAAGATCAAAATATTTTCGGCTCATTTCAGGGCCAAATCATATTGAAGCATGTCGTCGATGAGATCGTCGAAGGAGTATTTGGGAGTCCAATTCAGCTTTTTTCGGGCTTTTGAGGAATCCCCGCAAAGCCAATCCACTTCGGCGGGCCGAAAATATTGCGGATCCACTTCCACCAGGATCTTTCCGCTTTTGCGATCTCTTCCCTTCTCTTCAACACCGGATCCTTCCCATTCGATCTCATAATCCAGCTTGTGAAAGACGATCTGAATGAATTCCCGGACAGAGTGGGCTTTTCCCATTGCGAGAATATAATCATCCGGAACGTCCTGTTGGAGCATTAACCACATTCCTTCTACGTAATCGGCGGCGTGTCCCCAATCCCGCCGGGACTCCAGATTGCCGATCCGAAGGGGGGAGGGGGACCCGTTTTTGATTCGAACAGCGCTCCGTGTGATTTTTCGCGTTACAAAACTCTCGCCGCGCAAAGGACTTTCGTGGTTGAACAGGATTCCGTTGCACGCATACATCTTATAAGCCTCCCGATAATGAACCGCGGACCAATAAGCGAATAATTTTGCAATTGCGTAGGGACTTTGCGGATTGAACGGGGTGGTTTCTTTTTGCGGATTTTCCAGGACTTTTCCATAGAGTTCGGATGTGGAAGCCTGATAGAAACGGGTCTTTCCCATGAGATCCAATGTTCGCAGCGATTCGAGCAGGCGCAATGTCCCCATCGCGTTGACATCGGCCGTATATTCGGGAACTTCAAAAGAGACTTGAACATGGGACTGAGCCGCAAGATTATAAAGTTCGTCCGGGCGAACTTCCCCCAGAATTTTCAGAAGGCTGTTTGCGTCTGTAAGATCGCCGAAATGAGTAAAAAAATGCCCTTTTGAGCAGGTTTCATGCTCAATTTTATCGATCCGTTCCGTGTTGGAAGAGGAGGAACGCCGCTTTAAACCATGAACTTCGTACCCTTTTTTTAAAAGCAGACGCGCCAAGTAAGAACCGTCTTGTCCGGTGATTCCGGTAATAAAAGCCGTTTTTGCCATAAACCCTCTCCTTTTACGGGCCGATTGTGAAAATGAACGCTCCCTCTGCAATATCTCCGAATTATATCTCATATTTTGATCTTTGGCAAGAATCGGTTTTCGGACCGCTGCTTTTTCTGCTTGATTTTCCGGATTATCAGAGCGGCAGTGAAAAAGGGACCAGGCGGCTTTTCGAAGGTCGAACCTATGATTTTTTCGCCTGATCCCCTTAAAAACAGGCAATATTTGTATTTTATGCAAACCGGTTGTTTATTTTTTATCCTCAAAACGCTCTTGAGTTCATGATTTTCTTCCTTTTCCTATCTTAAACGGGGTCCCTGAACCATCTATTTTGAAAATTATTTTTCCTTATTTTTCTCTTTTTTTCAGATCTCTTTTAAAATCAATCACTTATGGTAAAAAAAATGATATTGACACTCAAGTAAAAATAGATATAATCAGAATTATTAGAAAATTTGGTAAATACGGATAGGTTGGAGTCTTTGGCGTTATTTAGAAAAGATATCCTTTAGGGGGTTCTTTTGCTTTTTACTGTTCGTATATTCCATTTTAGCTATTTATGTATTTTGAGTTTATTCGTCGCCTTTTGAAATCATTGAATCGGTTTTTGCAGGATTCGTTGAGCGGCAGGTGTCTGTTCATGGAAATGATTTTTATTTTCAACAGTCTATATAATTAGATTGTGTTTTAAAAGATCAGATCATGGTTTTTTCATAGGCTGTTAAAGTTGACGATTTTGGGTATAATAGAAAATATCGTAAAAATTTGATATACTTTTTTCCTGATGCCTTTCGGGAATTTGTTCTTTCGCGGGCAGGAAAGCTGTGCGAACAGAATGGAATGGCGTCTTGAAAAGAGTGTGTTTCGTTTTTATTCCACTAGAAAAGAAGGACGGTCTGGAATATGGCAATTAAAACAGTTTTTACCACAGGTGAAGCGGCAAAAATTTGTAAGGTAAGTCAACAAACTATTATCCGGTGTTTCGATTCAGGACAACTGAAAGGATTCAGGGTTCCGGGCAGCCGTTTTCGCCGTATCCCCCGTGATCAGCTGTTCCATTTCATGAAGGAAAACGGGATCCCGACGGATGCGCTGGAAAGCGGTAAAAGAAAAATCCTTGTCGTCGACGATGATCAGGATCTGGTTGACATGATCGTTGATGTTCTCGAACGGGATGGGCGTTTCGAAACCCGGTCTGTTAATAATGGATTCGATGCCGGGATGATGGTTAAGGAATATCGTCCCGACCTGATCGTTCTCGATGTAATGCTCTCCGATATCAATGGAAAAGATGTTTGTGTTCGCGTTCGAAGTGATAATAATCTCGAAGACGTGAAAATCATCTGCATTTCCGGAATGGTCGAAGAGGATAAAATCGCCGAACTCAAAGAAGCCGGTGCAAACGAATTTATGCACAAGCCCTTTGAAATGGAAAAACTCATTGAGATGATGTGCCGCCTCCTCGAAATTGAATCCTTCGTTTGATTTTTCGTCGATATTTCCCATGAAATGAACAGACTCTGTTTTCGAATAAAGTCCGTTCGGGGATGTTTGTCCCTATCCGGGAATGTTGAATCGGAATTTTCCCATTACCGTCCTTGCCGGCATGAGCCATTCCTGCCGGTTTTTTTATTGGATTATACTTCCTTTGAACCTATTTGAACAAAGATCATACAATGGAAGCATCGGACAGCAGAAATATTTCTTCCGACAGGGAAAAGGAACTCGAACAGCGCAAGATCGATGCCCTTGCGGAGTTCGCGGCCGGAGCCGGACATGAGATCAATAATCCGCTTGCCGTGATCAGCGGACATGCGCAGATCCTGCTTCGGGAAACGGATGATCCCAATCAGGCCTATCATCTCGGCATTATTCTGGGACAGGTAAAACGGGCATATGAAATGATCGCGGACATCCGAACCTTTGCCCGTCCCCCTCTTCCTCAGATCTGCGCTCTTGATCTTTCCCTTTTTTGGGATGATTTTATTCAAAATCAGAAAAAAATATGCGAAGACCATTCCGTTGATCTTCAATGCGAATTTGCGGAAATGGAAGACCTCCGCTCTTACCAGATCTTTTCCGATCCCTCCTTTCTTCAGGCAATTCTGATTCCGCTTGTCCGAAATTCACTCGACGCGCTTCCGAATGGAGGAACGATTCAAATTCATTCATCCTTCAGTATCTCCTCTCAAAATGATCAGGGAATTCTTTCGGTCGATTTTTCCGATAATGGTCCGGGAATTCCTGCGGAGATACGGGAACAGATCTTCTCCCCATACTTTTCTGGAAGAAGTGCGGGAAGAGGACTTGGATTTGGACTCCCCAAAGTTTGGCGTCTTCTTCAGCAGCTGAACGGATCGATTGTTCCTCTTGATCCGGAAGATCAAAAGATCGGGTGCGGATGGCATCTGGAAATTCCTCTGATGATCAAATGAAAGAACGTTCAAGTGATCAAGTACAGATGAGTAATTGCCCGCAAGAGCGATTAAGAGCGATTAAGAATCCGCAAAAAATTACCCGCAAGAATGGTTAAGAACAGTTAAGAGCGATCAGAAACAAGAGAGAATTTAAGAAAAACAGAGAGACAAAGATCCGAACGGGGCGGGAATGGTGAACGATACGACCGTCCTGCCTCATTAAATTTGATCAAAAGAGTATTTTGGGAAAAAGACCCCGGAGAAGATACTCGGGCCTTACTGCATCCTTGCAAAAGGGGCGAATATCTTCTCAGCAGGATATTATGAAACTACTTCTTGCAGCAAGCCTTTTTGCAAGCGGCCTTGGGGGCAGCGGCTTTCTTGACAGCAACTTTCTTTGCCATTGATTTA
>JAUNSU010000003.1:10367-86375 GCA_030539035.1 Planctomycetia bacterium | reverse complement strand
GATCCATTCGGACAGTTCGATCCATTTGTTCCTGCCGCCGGGGATTCCGTAGAAATCGCGGATCCGTTGACATTATTCGAATAAACCGCGCCCGGAGCACCATGATGGAGCAGACCTCCGCCCATTCCGGCAGCTCCGATACCGCCAACGATTCCGCCGTTCATCCCGCGGGAGAGCTGGCGTTGTTCCCGATAAACGGATTGCGGAATATTGAAATAGCTGTTGTGTCCCTTCATGTCCCGGATTACAGCGCCTTGAGCGTTGGCGACATTGGGATCATCATAAATATATCCCGCGTGTCCCGCAAAGCTCCCTTGTCCGTCGAATCCGTATCCCTGAGGATAAGCACTGGTTCCAACGCCAATTCGGTCATTCCATACCCGATAATGCCAAGGGGTAGGTCCCGTGTTGGGGATTACGACTGCAGGATCGTCGTAATAGGTCATGTCCTGCGCGGGGCTCCCCTGATTATAGGGATATCCCCCTTCGATATCGGCATAATAAGCCGCGGAAGGAAGCTGCTTCGCTTTTTGCCGCCGATAAGCCCAAGCTCCGTTGACATGTTCTCCGGAACCTCTTCCGACTCCGTATCCGGCCGTGTATCCGCCGTATCCGTATCCATGTCCATGGAAACTAAAGCCTTCTGTGCAGAACAGAATCACAAATAGAACAAGAATACTCTTCAAAAATAATCTTGTTTTCGGATTGATCTTCATTTTATCTTCTCCTTTTTATCTATATTTTGCAATCAATACAAAACAACCTATTTAATTGTAATTATCAATTCGTCTGTATTTAGCTAAATTATAATCGCAAAATAGAAAAATAAATCGGGAGTAAGGCTTTATGCAACGTTTTTTTGAAAAAAAACGATAAAATTTTCGGATTATACAGATGGAGAAAGAGTTTCCTGTAAAAGAGAAATAGTTAATTTTGTTGCGCCGGCGTTCCGAAGGACCAATAATTGCGCATTTTTTCCTAATAATGTTGCGTATTCTTTATCAGTGATACATTTTTCAACAAAAGAACACATTTCTTTCTCATCATGGACAACGATTGCTCCTTTTTCCTGAAGAAGCAAAGAAGAAATATCGCGGAAATTTTTCGTGTTGGGCCCAAAGCTGACCGCCGCTCCATAAGCAGCGGGCTCAAGCATGTTTTGTCCTCCTCTTGATCCCATACTTCCACCGACAAAGGCGATCTTGGCCGTTCCCCACCAGCCGCCCAATTCACCGATTGTATCGATAAGAAGAATCGCGTCTTTGGGAGGAGTTCCTTTTGTTTCAAATTCCGAACGCCGCGCCCAGGGAAGTCCTGAATCACGAAGCAGGGCGGCAACCGATTCAAAGCGTTCCGTATGCCGGGGAACAAGTATCAAGCGAAGATTTTTAAAGCGATCGCGCAATGATCGAAAGCAGGATATCGCGTACGCTTCTTCCGGATCCTGTGTACTTCCGGCAAGGAAAACGATTTCGGAGGGATCCAGTCCGGCCAGCCGGGCAAGGGACGTTGTTCCGGGATTGGTCCGATCCGTTTGAACACCGTCGAATTTTATCGACCCGGTTTGAACGGCGCGGTTTGCTCCCAATGCCTGAAAATAATTGGCGGCGAAAGAATCCTGAACGGCAACGCAATCGACTTTTTTCAGGAGCAGACGGGTAAAAAAACGAATCTTTCGATATCTTCGAAAGGACCGGTCGCTGATCCTTCCGTTGACAATGGCCGTTTTAATTCCCTTTTTATGCGCTGTAAGGATCAAATTCGGCCAAAGCTCCAACTCAACAAGGACAAGGAGATCGGGCTTGATCCGCTTGATCGCACGCCGGACCGACCAGGAAAAATCCAGGGGACAATAGAAAACCGTATGATTGGAAAAGATCTTTTTTCCCAGCTCCATTCCCGTTTTGGACGTTGCCGAGATCACGCATTCCCAGTCGGGATGTGTTTTATCGATTTCACGAAGGATCGGTTTAAGCAGATTCATCTCTCCAACGCTTACCGCGTGGAACCAGATCCTTTTTCCGTTTGAAGGCGGCAATATCGGAGCGGAACCAAGCCATTTTTCCCGAAAACCTTCCCGGTATTTTCCGAGAAAAACGATCCGGTAAAGCAATATTGGAGAGGCAAGGATCAAAAACAGCAGATAAAGCAGATTCAGTAAACAGGACATGATCCGATCCTTTCCATTGAGCGATCAGGAGACTTTTCGAACCGGGCTGGGCGTATCGCGCAGGGCCATAAAAACTTCCGCGTCCTTTTGGGGAGTGATCGCGTTGGCCTGCAGAATATTCACGACCGTTTGATAGGCGATGTCCGGACGATTATTTTCTTTGCTGAGGTGTCCGAACATGATTTCCTTTGTTCCGCTTTTTATCAATTTCACCGCGAATTCTCCGGCATTATTGTTGGAAAGATGTCCGTGATCGCCCAGAATTCGCTTCTTCAGCTCCGCTGGATACGGTCCGTTTTTGAGCATGGGAATATCGTAATTCGATTCGAGCAGGAGCAAAGAGACGCCCGTTAAATTCTGTTCAAGGACCGGAGAAATATGCCCGAGGTCCGTTGCGACGGCAACCGACTGTTCTCCGTTCGTAATTCGATACCCAACCGGATCAGGAGCATCATGCGGAATCGGAAAAAAATAGGCCTGAAGATCTCCCAGCTCAATGGGAAGAAGGACTTCTCCTGTTTTGAAGATCCGAATATTTTTTGACGCGACCCCTTTTGTTTTATCCCTGCGGTTCATCTCTTTCCAGGTCCCAATACTTGCGTGAAGCGGAATATTGAACCGTCGGGAAAGAAGCGCGGCGCTTTGAACATGATCGGTGTGCGCATGCGTGATCAATATGTGATTGATCGTTCGAATATCGATCCCGATCGAATGAAGACACTGTTCAAGATGCCGCCCCGAAGTCCCGCAATCGACAAGGATTCGGGTTCGCCCGCAGGCGACAAACGTCGAATTTCCGCTGCTGCCGCTGCAGAGCGGGCAAAAGGTGATCGTTTTTGTATCCATGATCGAACAATGATCTTTTACTGATGGCGGAGACGCTTTTGAACATCGGTCTCCAAGGTTCCAAAGGCTGCTTCATGCCGCTGAATGGTCATCGAAAGCGCGTGGAGCAAACGTTTGGCTGTATAGAAATTGGTTACTATTCTCTGATTGACCGGAATCGGCGCGGTCGGAACACCCATCGGCTGCGGATTGAGTCCAAAATCAATGATCAATTCTTCCGGGGTGCCTGTTACCCGGCAAAAATTTGCGTAGGCCGCGTTGACATTATCATCGTCAATCTGGATCTGCGGACGATTTTGCGGGCTGTTTTCGTTGTTTTCTTCCGGTTTTTGAATGTCTGTAGACACTTTAAGTCTCCTCAAATGATAGTTTTTATACGCTTTGTCCAACACAAGTACAATTAGTGAATTATATGCAAAAACGCGAAAAGGGACAAGGCCATTTCGCGTTTTTTCAGTATTTTATAAAAAGTTGTCCTGAAAGACCCCTCTTTTTACTGGATCTGTTTTCTTTGCCGGAAATCCCTCCCTTGAATCTTCTTTTATGCAATCAAAGAAAAAGATCAGGGAAGGACTGGCAGAATGAACCGAAAGGCTCATTATTTGCGGCGGAGCATTACCCGGCTGTCGGCAACGGAGCAGCCTTTGCCTTCCGCGTGAACGATCAGCGGATTGATATCGCATTCGGCGATTTCCGGATGATTGCAGACCATCGTGGAAAGACGGAGCAATGTTTCCTGAACAGCGGCGATATCGCACTTCGGAGCTCCCCGGTATCCGTCGAGAACCTTGAACGCCTTGATCTCACGGACCATTCGGTCGGCGGAGGTCTTCCACATCGGAGCAAGCCGGAAAGAAACGTCCTTGAGAAGTTCAACCAGCGTTCCGCCAAGTCCGAACATCATCAGAGGTCCGAATTTATCGTCCCGATTGCAGCCAAGGATCACTTCAACGCCCTTTTCCGCCATCTGCTCGATCAAAATACCGTCGATCTTCGCGCCCGGAACACTCTTGGCAATGTTGGCATAGATCTTGTCGTAAGCCGCTTTCGCCGCATCCGAGCCGTCAACGTTGAGGATCACCCCGCCCGCATCGAATTTGTGAACGACATCGGCGGACATTACCTTCATTACGACTTTGGCGCCGATTCCGGCAACGATCTTCGACGCTTCATCCGCTGAATGAGCAATTCCGCTGGCAAGCAACGGGAGCTTATAGCATTCGAACAGAGCGCGGCAGTCGGCCTGGGTAAGATATTTTTCCTTGTCGCTTCCGAGGAAATCATTGATGACCTTCTTGGCTTTTTCGACATCGCAATCGGCCAAAGCGGCCATTTCGCGATTTTGAAGATCTTTCATTTCGACGAGCTTCAAAGAGGACGCAAGAGCGTTGATCGCGTTTTCCGGGAAGGAATAGTTCGGAACGCCGTTGGCAACCAGGGTATTGACCCCCTTCTGAACGGAGGCGGCTCCCATGAAGGCGCAAACACAAGGTTTGCCGGTTCCCTTGACCGCGTTGGGGATTACGGCGCCGATGTTGTCGGTGTCGGTCATCGACTGCGGGGTGAGAATCACAAGACCCATATCGACATTGGGATCTTTCATGATGATCTGAACGGCAGCTTCATATTTATCACTTCGGGCATCGCCGAGAACATCGACCGGATTTCGGACGGACGCGGCTTCGGACAACTTGGCGCGAAGAGCTTCTTTCGTCGATTCTTCGAGTTGGGCCAACTTCAGGCCCGCTTTAACCGCGGCATCGGTCGCCATAATTCCAGGGCCGCCCGCGTTGGTGATGATCGCAATTCGATTCCCTTTCGGAAGCGGTTGTGTAATGTAAAGAGAGGCATTATCGAAGAGCTCTTCGATCGAATTGACGCGCTGAACTCCGGATTGGGTAAGAAGAGCGTCGTAAACCCGGTCGGATCCTGCAAGCGATCCGGTATGGGAGCTGACCGCTTTGGCCCCTTCGGCGGATCGGCCCGACTTCAGGCAGATAACCGGCTTTCCCTTTTCCCAGAAGATCTTGGAGGCGATCTCAGCGAACCGCTTTCCATCGCTGATATCTTCCAGATACATCGCGATCGCGGTGGTTTTCGGATCATCGGCCAAGTACTCAAGAAGATCGACTTCCTTGACATCGGCTTTATTTCCAAAGCTGACGAACTTGCTGAATCCCATCTGCCGTGCTTCCGCGAAATCCAGAACGGATGTGCAAAGAGCTCCGGATTGGGAAACAAATGCGAGTGAACCGGGCGCACAGGTCTTCGACGCGAAAGAGGCGTTCATCTGAATTCCGTTTTCCGAGTTGATAATTCCAAGGCAGTTCGGACCGATCAAGGGGATCCCGGCGTCCAGAACCTGCTGCGCGAGAGCTTTTTCCCGTTCTGCTCCTTCATGTCCGGCTTCTTTGAATCCGGCGGAGATCACGACGATTCCCTTGGCTTTTTTGGCGGCGCATTGATCGACAACTCCGGTTACTCCCTTCGCCGGAACGCTGATCAGGACCAGATCCACTTCTTCCGGGATATCCAGCAGGGATGCGTAAGCCTTAACGCCGAGGATCTCTCCTCCTTTCGGGTTCACCGGGAAGATCTTTCCGGTAAATCCATTCACAAGATTTTTCAACAGGTCGTTTCCGACACTTCCCTCTCGTGCGGAAGCTCCAACTACCGCGATCGATTTGGGATAAAACATACTGTTAATTTTCGCAAGCCTTTCCTGTTTTGACACGATCCGATCCTTTCATAAAATACTGAAGTCAACTGTTAACTGATTATCCCTGTTTTCCGATACTTTTCCCCGTTCCCGTATGATAAAATCAAAAATCCTATCATACGGGGAACATTTATGATTTTTACCGTAAAAGTACTTCAAATAAATTATCGGGCTGATAATGCGCAACGATATTATCTGAAAATTACAATATTTGCAAATATTGAAAAATTTTACCTTTACGTATAAAATATCATAAAAAGAAAGATCGGAAATTCGAACAGCCCTCCAGAAGGGGGGCGACAGGAAATAAAGAACCTTTCAACTGTAAAGAATACCCGATTTTTTTAAAAAAGAAAACCCGCCCCGGAAAAATTTTTCCAGATAAAATTGATATTCTGGAAATTTTTGGTATAATTCATTAAGAACGTAGAGGAATCGGGGTTTTTGAAAGAGATCCCGAACCATAAGACTCGTCGAAAAATTTTTGGAGAAAAGATCATGGCCAAGAGAAAAAACGTGTTTCCTAAACTTCACAATGCGACCTGGCCGGGTGTCGTAGGGAAGGGAACTCCAGACAGTGAACCTTGCATCAGTCTGGAAAAAATGATGCAGATGACCGTCGCTGCGGAAGTAAATGAAGAGAAATTTGACGGAATCGATCTCTTTTTGGCTTCCCCCCATTTTGATTTGGACCAAATGGACCAAAGTATCGATATTTTGGAGGGACTGGTTGAAAAATATAAAATGGAAGTGGGATCGATGGTCGCTCCGATTTGGGCCGGATCCACGATTGGAAGCGAAGAAAAACGGAATATCTTTCTTGATGCGGTTCGAAAAAGCTGTATTCTCGGTAAAAAACTTCGTGAAAAAGGAATTCGTCCAAACGGATGTATTCGGATCGACTCCTCCTGTTCTGTTGACGATTGGTTGAAGGATCCCGAAGAAAATCAAAAGCAGATCGTAAAGACCTTTATCAGTGCTTGCGATATTGCCGCCGAATACGATGAAATGCTTGCCGCCGAGGGAGAGATCTGCTGGGGCGGAATGCACAGCTGGAAACGAATGCTCCAGATTCTGGAATGCGTCGATCGGCCTCAGGTTTTGGGATTCCAGGCGGATATGTCCCATACGCTGCTCTATTTGCTCGGATACAATGCACCGGAAGACCGGCTTCTTCCCGAGAATTTCGATTTCAGTGATACGGCTGAATTTGATGCCGCTTATGCCCGAATGACCCGGCAGCTCCGTCCGTGGACGATCGATCTGCACATTGCCCAGAACGATGGATCTGTTTATGGATCCGGATCGCACGATAAAACTGGCCGCCATTGTCTTCCCAAGGATCCCAACGGCAAGCTCGATATCGTTAAATATGCCGGATACTGGCTCAAAGATGAAGACGGCCTTCTCAAAAGATTCAATCATATCTGCTGGGACGGCTGTATGTTCTCAAACGCGATTATGGAAAATCCGCAAACGTGGAACGATGTTCTGGAAGCAATGTCTAAAGTCCGGACAAAATACGGCTGGAAATAAAGTTTTTCGGATCCTTGATTTTTCCGGCTGAAAATTTCATTGCCGTTTCTTTTTGTATTTCGGAAACGGCTTTTTTTTCGTTCCCGTTTGGCGGGCCGTTTTATTCGTGTTTTTATTGACAGGAGCTTTTCAATGCCGGACACTTTTGGTTTGCTGGAGTCCCAGATCGCCCTTTTTAACTGCTGGAGAAGGAATCCGAAGTCGATCCAGGACAATGTTCCAATGCACTATCGATTTCCTGCGGGCTTTGATACGGACAGACTTGCCGAAGCCCTGAAAACGATCTTGAACAATCATCCGGTTTTCTTTTCCCGATTTGAACGGCGTGGTGAAGATCCCGTCCAGATCATTCAACGGAACATCGTTCCCAAGGTCGAACGATTGAATCTTGATCCAGATCAATTTCGGCGGTGCATTGAGGACTTTCCTAAACCGTTTGATCTGGAGAAAGATCCGCTTTATCGCGCTGCGGTGATTCGTACACCTCAGGAGACCGCTCTTTTATTCGATGTTCATCGCATTATCGCGGATGATTTTTCCCTTTCCCTGCTTATGCAGGAGCTTGCGGAAGTATGGGAAGGAAAAGAGATCCCGGCGGAACATTATTCTTTTGCGCAGTATGCACAAGACAAAGCCTTGTGCGCCGGGGGATTCGAAAGACGCGCCGCAGAAGAATTTTTCAGGGAACAGCTTTCGGCGATTGATTCGATTTGCGAGATTCCGCCCGATTGCAATGTCAATCCGGAGTCGGGCCATCTTGCGGAAGAGATCGTTCCTGTCAACGTGAAAGCAGTTCAAACCTATTGCCGGAAAAAAGAAATTGCGGAATCCTCGTTTTTTCTTGCGGGCACGTGTTTTGCGCTCTCCCGGTTTACCGCTCAGCGCACGGTTTCCCTTTCCGTGATCAGCAGCGGAAGAAGTGATCCTCGTTTGCAAAATACAGCGGGAATGTTTGTTCGAACATTGCCGTTTTGTGCGTTCTTTGATCCGCAGATCCGGTCGGCGGATTATGCGCGGTCCATACACGATTTGCTTCAGGAGACCCTTGTGCAGGAAGAGATCTCCCTTACCGATCTTGCCGCGCGATACGGATATGTTCCGAAGATCGCATTCGCCTGTGAACTTGATGCCGTTTGCACAACGGAAATCGGCGGAGTGATTCCGGAATCTTCCTCTTTACGTCAAGAGAAACCGAAATTTCCCCTTTCTGTCCGCATTGCAAAACGCCGGGGACGAACGGAGATCATTGTTCAGTATAATGATGCGCTTTATTTGCCTTTCCGGATGAAAATGCTTGCCGGATCGTTGGCGCAAGCCTTATCGGCGATGATGAGCTTTTCGGAGAATCCGATCGGCTCTCTGTCGTTAATCACTCCGGATCAGAAAAAAGAGTTGGAGCGATTTCATTGCCGCGCCGAAGTTCCCATTTCCGAAGGGATTATTCATCGGATCTTTGAAAAAGGGGTGGATGCTCATCCCGACCAGACGGCCCTGATCGCCTGCGACGGGACATGGACTTTCGCACAGCTCGACGCGGATTCGAATCGAATGGCCCATGCTCTGATCGGACGGGGAATAAGACGCGGGGATCGGATCGCCTATCTTTTACCGCGAACAAGCCGAGTGATCATTTCCATGCTTGGAATCCTCAAGGCGGGCGCGGCCTTTATTCCCTGCGATCCCGATTCTCCCAGGGAAAGAATTGCGCAGATCCTCGCGGACTGCGGCGCGAAAATCCTTATCACAACATCGGATCTGATTGCGCAATACGGTATATTGGCCGCCGATGCGGAAGTGCTTCTTGCCGAAGGAATCCCGGATCGGCCAAAAATCGAAATCCATCCGGAAGATCTCGCTTATCTGATTTACACTTCCGGCTCCATTGGGAAACCGAAAGGGATCATGCTCGAACATCGGGGAATCAGCAATTACGTATTGCCCCATCCGGCGATCCCGCATGTCTTTGCGATCAAAAATGAGGCGCACGCGCTTCTTTCGATTACAGCGGTCAGCGTTGATATGTCGTTGTGCGAGATCTTGCCTGCGCTTTGCAACGGAGTTGCCCTGGTCTTTGCCGGCAAGGATCATGTGCAGCAGCCGGACAAGCTGGCGCAATTGTTTGCGGCAACCGGAGCGGATGCGTTCAGCGCGGCCCCTTCTCTTATCCGGCAGTTTCTTGCTGATCCGGCTTTTCGCGATGCGATTGCCAACTGCCAAATGATTATTGCCGGCGGTGAAATGTTCCCGGAAACTCTTCTCCAGGAACTTCGGACCATTACTCGCGCGAGAATTTTTAATATCTATGGACCAACAGAGATCACCGTTTCCAGCAACTGCAAGGAATTGAGCTGGGAAGATGAAAAACCAGTGATCGGCCGGCCTTTGCTGAATTACTGGGAATTCATTGTCGATTCGGAGGGGAACGAACTTCCGCCCTGCGCGGCGGGCGAGCTCCTGATCGGCGGGCCCTGTATTGCGCGAGGGTATGTCAATCTGCCCGAAGAAACAGCATCGGCCTTTATTAATTTTCACGGTTTTCGGGTTTACCGATCCGGCGATCGCGCCGAATGGCTGGAAAACGGAGAGGTCGATCTTCTGGGGCGGATGGAATATTATGCAGCAGAATGAATCCGAAATTTACCGTTCGACGCAGCTGCTCGGCAGAAAGTATGTCGAATATCTTGCGCCGACCCTGTTTATGAATATCGCGCTTGCAATTACAAACGTGATGAACGCGACCATTATTGGAAATATGCTCGGATCCGATGCCTTGGCCGCGTCCAATCTTTGCATGCCCGCGTTCAGTTTTATAAACGCCGTATTTAATACGGTGATCATGGGCGCATGTACTCTGATCGTTGCCGATAAAGGGGCAATGAAGTCGGATCGCGCCGATCGAAGCTTTACTCAGCTCTCGATTTTCGGAATGGGTTTGATGATTCTGCTCACTCTGGGTATTGTCCTCTTTTTGAATCCGCTCGCCGTTGTTTTTACCGGAGGCGTTTCCAACCGGGAAATACTCGCATTGGTTAAGGAATATCTTTTTCCGCTGGCGTTTTCATTTCCGCTCGTGTTTATCTCGCTTGGCGGCGCAACGATTCTCCGGACCGATGGACATCCTCATTTCGGGGCGGTGATCATTCTGATCGCGGGCATAATCAATCTCGCGGCCGATCTTCTTTTTATTTACGTTTTTCATTGGGGAATGGCCGGGGCATCCTGGGCATCGGTTGCCGGATTCGGCTGCGCCTCGCTTTTTGTGATCCCCTATTTCTTCTTCAGGACCCGATCGCTTCATTATTGCCAACTCGGTAAAAAGCCGCTTCAGGGACTCGGTTCGATCTTTTTGACCGGTCTTCCCAGCGGCAGTACAAGTTTATTTCTGAGTGCTCGGCTTCTCCTTTTAAACATGATGGTTTTTCGGCTTTTTGATTCCGGCGGCGCGGCCGCGTTTGCCGTTTATTTCAGTACGCTCTATTTCGCCAACATGTTTATTTTGGGAACAACACAGGCAATGCAGCCGATCTCGGCAATGCTCTTCGGCGAAAAAGATTATTCCGGACTGAAGGGGCTCGTCCGGATGGTTCTTCTTGCGGCAATTTTCATTGCGGTTTCTTTTTCTTTGCTGTTCCTGTTCTTTCCCGACTTTGTCGGATATTTTTTCGGGCTCAAAGGAGAAGGCCTGAAGCTGCTTCCGCAAGCGTTGGCCGCATTGGCGATCGCGTTTCCTTTTTCCGCTGTCAACTATTTTTATCTTTCTTACACGCAAACCATACGACGGCCCGGCCTTGGAATGATCATTTCGTTTTTCGGCAGTATCGGATTTATCGCGGCTCTTTCGCCGATCTTTTATTTTGTTTTTCCCGGGAATTTCTGGTATGTGATTCCTGCGTCGGAGATCCTTACAACGATTCTTCTTTACGTTCAGATTTGCCGTCTTTGCAGGCGCGAAAATGTCTCCATGCGCCTTGTGAAGGAAGATCGGGTTCCGACCCTGGATCTTTCGATCAAGCAGAGCGAGGTTCAGGCGATTTCCCTTTCGGAACAGGTGATCCGGTTTTCTCTTGAGCATGGAATTGATCTTCGACGGGCCAACGCGGCCGGAGTGATCGTCGAAGAAACGGCGATCAATATCATTCGGCATTCCGGAGTCAAAAAACAATCCGGATCTTCCCGAATGATTCTGGATATCGTTGTAAGAATCGACGGAGAGGATATTATCGGCCGTTTTCGGGACGCAGGCCGCTCTTATAATCCGCTTTCCATAGAGGATCCGCCTCCGGAATCCGGAATCGGTCTGATCCATCGGCTCGCGAAAGAAGAAAAGTACATGCGGACTCTCGGATTCAATATCTTCTATTTCCGGCTTTGATCCCGGAACGTGTACGGAGATTTAACAGTGATTAGTGATTAGCGGGGGACCAGCGGCGAAGGCGTCTTCGCCGCCGGGAAATACTCCTCACTCCTCACGAAAATATTTATTCCGCGGTCCAGGGAATATAGCCGGAAGCGGCCAGAATCGTCTTCTGGACCAGAAGTTCCTGTTTATACGAATAGGGATTCTTCTTTTCACCGCGAACAAATTTCGCGAAATCGATCAACTGCCCGAAATAGCGATCATTGAACGGCTGGATCTTCAGTTCGTGAACGCCGGCTTTGTATTCCGGATTCTCCTCTTGCAGACTTAAAACGACATTCAGCGGAACCACGTTTCCCGTCTTGGGATCCTTATCCCAGCATTCGAGCGGATCAAGTTCGAATCGCCCCTTCGTTCCTGTAATGGTGAGAGATCGTTTTTTGAAAGCGTAAGGATTCTTCTGATTGACCCTCAACTGGACAAGGGCCCGATCATAGGAAAGAACGGAAAGCGTATTATCGCTGAGTCCGTCTTTCGGATCCGGCTTTTCAAAAACATCGATCTTTTTCGGCGCGCCGAGCAGTTCAACCACGAAATCGACCAGATGGGATCCGAAGTCGTACATTCCTCCTCCGCGATAGGTCGCGAGCCATTTCCGGAAGCCGGGCGAAAAATCGCTCCGATCCATGTTCGCACGGACATCGAAGATTTCGCCCAACCACCCGTTTTTAACGGCTTTGAGCGCAAGTCGGAACGCCTGATTCGTTCGGAACATATATCCCGGCTGTACGATCACTTTATGTTTTTTGCAGACATCAAGCATTTTTTTGCACTCGGAAAGTTCCTGTCCCAACGGCTTGTCGAGGTGCATATGGAGTCCCCGTTCCGCGCATTGAACCGCAGTGGGAAGGAGATCGGTCATTTCTGTTTCTACCGCGACCGCTTCCAGGCCGGGCAGCGCGAACAGTTCTTCTTTGGACATCCATTTGAGATCTTTATAGATCTTCGCGTTCCGATGTTTTTTCTCCGCTTCCGGGTTCTCGGCGGCGATTCCAAGGATTTCAAAGTATTCCGGAAGCTGTTTCATACTGTTCATTTTTCCGGATGCGTGTTCATGAAGAACCCCAATTTGAGCGATTCGGATTTTCTTGAATCCTTTCGGCGCGCTGATACTCGGCGCTTCACCCGCAAGAATGGTAGAACAAAGGCCTGTCGCCCCAAGAGCAAGCCCTGTATTGAGAAAGTCTCTGCGTTTCATCTTTGGATCTCCTAAAAAAGATTTTTTATCATTCATTCCATTTAAATCGACGGAATGGGTACTCCGTTTTACAAAGATCCATTATATTAAAGATCTCTCCGAGAAACAAGGAAAAATCTGTTCAATATTATCCAATATCCAAAATTGAACATTTCCAAAGGATTATTCCCTGATGATTGCCGTAAGGGGAAGGGGACGGGAGCAATTTTTCCCGGATCGGATCTTGATTCAAGATTTTCGGCATTATTTTTTCTGCCGATCAAAAGGAGGTTGAGTAATTTCATGAAAATGTTGTACTCAAACTGTAAATAACCGATTTTGAAACCACGGATTTCACGGATTTTCACGGATAATTTTATTGATAAAAACACGTTTTCATCAAAAATATCAGCCCCGAATCTTATATCGATTTCATCCGTGTTTATCCGTGTCATCCGTGGTTCCAAACAAAAATATTTTTACAGTATGAGTGTTGTAATTGGGGATAAAGTCTTTAAATAGTCGAATTTCCCCTCTTTTTTTCGAAAAAGAAAGTTTTTTTGAAAATAATCCGATTTTTTATGCCTCAAATTCCGTTTTTCTGTGAATACACATAAAGGGAGAATCCAAAATGCCGCAGATCGACGAAGAATTACGAAAAAAAGCATCGAAAATATTTCTGGAGCAGCAGAATCTTGTGCGAATCGTTGCTTTCCGGACGGCCCCGTCGTCTTCTCTTTTGGGCGATATTGCCAACGAAGTCTTTATTACCTTTGTCGAGCATGCGAATCAATGGGACTTCAACCGCGATTTGCGACCGCTTTTAAAACAGATCACGCGGAATATCGCAATGCGTTTTTGGCGCGATCATCTCAAGAATCTTCCGTCTGTTCTTCAGGAGATCTCGGAAATCGCACGAAAAAACGCGGAGGAAGAAGCCGAATCCGATTTTCCCGATCTGGAACAGGAACTGCTCGCTTTGCGGATCTGTATGAAAAAACTTGCTCCCAAATACCGATCTCTGATCGAATCCTATTATTTCGGAAAGATCACTCTGGATCATCTGGCGGAAAAATCCCGGATCAAGCCGGGGACCCTTCGAAAAATGATGAGCCGAATTCGGGACGTCCTGAAAAATTGTATTCAAAACACCCTCGCAAAAGGAGATCTCGATGTCGAATGAAAAAAACGGCGCGGAAATCCTGATCGATCTGTTTCTTCACAATGAACTTCAGGCGGATCAGGCCGAAGAGCTCCTTGCCCTTCTTAAAAGTGATTCCCGTTTGGGCCGATCGCTTTACAATAATATTCATCTCGATCTCCTTCTTCAGGAGCTGAATAAAGAACGGGAAGCGGTCAAAATTGTCGAAGACGATTCCTTCGACGCGAATGATCCGATCAAAACACTGGAAGAATTGGTCGCATACGAAAAAAACGCAATTCCGATCCCAAGTCCGGTATTATCGAAAGAAAAAGAATTGCCTGAACCCAAAAAATCTTTTTTCTTTTTCAATAAAAACAATCGGCATAATCCAACAGCAACCGTTCTGCCCAGGAAGTATTCCAAAAGAAGCAATCTTTTTTTCGCGATTCAGCTGATGATACTGGTCGGTCTGGTTGTCGGACTCTCTCTTTCTCATCATTGGGAAAAGAAACAGAATTTTTCCGACGAGAACTTCAACGCGATTGCGCAGATCGAAGAGATCGTTGCTCCTGTTTGGGCAAAGGGATCTCCTGTCTTCAAACGGGGACAGGGCCTTGAAGCCGGAAATATCGCGCTTCAATCCGGAATGGTCAAGATTCGAATGTCCAATCAGGTAAGGATCATACTGGCCGGCCCGGTCGATTTTACTCTCGATCATCCGATGAAGACGATCTGCCGCAGTGGAAAAGCGACGGTCCATGTTCCGAAAGAAGGAGAAGGATTCGAACTGGCGACACCCTTCCTCTCTGTACTTGACCGGGGAACTGAATTTTCCGTCGAAGTCAATCAAAAGGAAGCACTCGTCGGTGTTCTCAAAGGAAATGTTGATCTGAATAAAAACGGAGAAAAGATCGAATCGTTGAAAGAAAAGGATTTTTTCCAGATTGATCTTCCCGGAAAAGCGCAGCGTATCGCCTGGATCCCGGATCGTTTTCTTTCGAATGATCAATTTCAATCAGGATTAAAAAAATGGACAGCGCATCTTACATCGATTCATACGGAAAAAGCTGTTCAGTGGAATCGGGATCCCGATCTTTTGGTCCGATTCGATTTTAACGATGTTCAGAATTCAAGAGTGAAGAATTCCGCACTTGCCGGAGCGGAAAGTATTCCTTTCGGGAACATTGCCGGAGGTTCCGCGGCAGAAGGGGCCATTGGGAATTTCAAGGCGATTCAGTTCGAGAATTCCCGTGATCTTTTTTCCTGGACACTTCCGGGCAAAGAACGGGCCATTACGCTCTTCGCATCGGTTCGGATCGATCGCCTCGATCATGTATCGAATGTACTGATCGCGTCGGAACAGCTTTACGAAAAGCCGGGGACTATTTTATGGCAGATCTCCAACGAAGGAACTGTTCAGTTCTTTATCAATGGATCGGATGGAAACCGTCTTGCTTTTCATACGGATCGGATCCTTTCAAAGAGATTATGGAATACCTGGGTCAATTTAGCCGTTGTTCTTGATCCGGATAAAAAGACCGTATCCCATTATCTGGACGGTGAGCTGAAAACCTCGCTTCCCTGGAATGATCCGATCATTTTGGAGCCGGGAAGCCTGATGGGCGGAAATCAGATCATCCGGAACGGAGCGCGGACGCGAACAGAAAATCTGCGCTATTTTCAGGGAGCTTTTGGACAGATCTCCATTTACAAACGGGCATTGAACGCAGAGGAAATCAAAAATCTGGAATAAAATCCAATTACAAATTTGAAATCAGGAGTAAAAAATGAGAGCAGGAAATTCAATTGGAACATGTGCCGCGAAGAACAATTTTCCGGCCTTTCTTTCTCGAAAAAAGGGCTTTACCCTTGTGGAATTGCTGGTCGTGATCGCGATCATCGGGATCTTGATCGGATTACTGCTTCCGGCAGTGCAGGCGGCCCGGGAAGCGGCCCGGCGAATGCAGTGTACAAATAATCTCAAACAGATCGGGATCGGTCTTCACAACTACCACGATTCCAATACATATTTTCCTCCGTTGCGAACAGGAAAAACAAAAAATACGGATGGAACCAACTGCGGGGCAACAGGCTATTGCAGTTTTCATGTCGCGATGTATCCTTTTATGGAACAGGCGGCGCGATTCGAAGCCGTTTTGAATTCAAATTGGTCGGCGGATCCTCGGGAAGGATATACATCAACATTTCAACAGCTGTATTCGGGAATGGCTTGTCCGTCTGATGCGGCGGCGGTCCAGCCGCTTTTTCTTTATGAATTGCCCGCAGCGGAGGGTGGGTATCGGGGAGGGCAAGCGTCGAGCTATTGCGGATCTATGGGAGACGCCCGATATTTTTCCAGTTCGTCAATTAAGGATCGGGGATTCTTCCCGGGCGGAAGCGGATACATCATTGGAACTGGTGATTACATCGGAGTTCAATGTAATGCCTTCAACGATATTCTTGATGGAACATCCAATACAATCGCGGTTTCAGAGACAGTTGTCGGCCGTAAAAAATATGATAATCGAATCAAGGGCGGCGTTGCAGGCTTTACTCATTCGATGTATGTTCCGCCGAGCTGGTGTGTTGCGATGATCGGAAACGCAGATGCACCTGAAGAATTTATTGCAGCTTGTAATCCTCATGAAACCGTTCGCGGCTGGTTTCACGGATCCGGAGATAATATGAGCGTTGTTTTTCAAACGATTCTCCCGCCAAATTCTCCGAGTTGCGCTTCCAGTACAAATCTTACTTTCGGAGAGCGATACAATCGACAGGGATACTTCAGTGCTTCCAGCTATCATTCCGGCGGGGTTAATGCTCTTTATGCAGATGGAACTGTCCATTTTATTCCGGAATCCATTGATGTTCAGGGAATCAGTTCCTTTCCCGATGGATCGTCTGATACCAAGGGACGAAGTCCTTACGGTGTCTGGGGGGCTCTCGGCTCGATTAAAGGCGGAGAACAGTCCGCACTGAACTAAACGCCGTCTTGCTGTTCTTTTTTCAGAGGATCTTTCTGTTCGCAAAGATGTGTTCTTTATAAAGAGTAAAGGACACTTCTTCGATCTTTAATCTTTACTTGCAGTTAAAATCGAAAATGAATAAATATTTGTTCTTCCTGATCTGTTTGTTTGTGTTTATATATACTGATGATCTCTTTGGACAAGCGGACAAAAGATTACCGCTTCCTTTCGCGATGAGTTCACATGCATCCCATCCTGTTTCAATCGCATTTGATTCAATGCCGTTTCTCGAAAAAACGGATTCAATTTATTCCATCGTTTGCAGAATTAAAAATGATGCGGATCTGCCCATTTCCATTGATCTTTCCTTTCGTTCGATCGAATCGATCTCTCTGATTGTGAAAGGAAAACCGGCAAAAGATCTTGTTAAACGAAGAATCGTTCTTTCCCCTTCGGCGGAATATAAGGAAATTGTCAGTTTTCGCCTTGAAAAGGGAGCTTTTCCCAATGCCCATTATCCGCTGTATGCGTTGGCGCAATTCGAATTCAAGGAAAAACAGTATCAATTACAGGCGATACGCGTTTTGGAAACACGGTTATCCGATCAAGGATCTTCGAACCATCCCGTAAAAAAATCTTCTGGAGTGCCGTCCTCTGATATTCATGGTATTCTGATCTCCAAAAACGACAAGAGAGATCAGCGTTTCTATTTTCCTCTTTCACGCGGTCGAAAAGTCCTTGTTGAAAGCGGTGAAAACGGATTACTTGATGCAAAGATCACTTTGGCCGATACCGCGGCAGGTCTCCGTGTTTCCTTTTCAGGTGTTCGGATTGGATCTGGAGATCTTGATTTGGAATCTGCTCAACTCCGTTTTGCTTATCCGCCAAAAATCTCCTGGAATCGAAATAAAAAAATATTGACATGTCAATATTTTCCCCTGATCAATGCAAAAGAGATCGAGATCACTTTGATTGCCCGAATCGAGAACGATCTTTTTATTATTGAGGCACCGGAAGAAAGTAATCCGAAAACGATCGGAAAACTGGAAATCAAACCGTTCGATTCCCCCTTGAAAAGATTGTTTTACGGACACGGATACGTTGTTGAAAACCCGAAGGCAAGATTGTTCCTTGCCGGAGGCGGTCATTATCTTTCCGCACGGCATGTCGGACTGGAATTCGAAAATGGTTTTTCTTTGCTGATGGGATCGTCGTTTCCTCCGGAGTATTTCAAAGTTGATCCGGATCAGGGACTCTATTCGTTCGAAGTGCCTGATGCGGGCAAGATCGCTTTTTTGTTCGGATCCAAAGGTGTATATCCTTTATGCACGGAATTTCGAAAGAAATGTACCTGGATCTCTCCGCCGGGGCCGGGTACCGTCGAAAAACGGGGCAGATTCGTTTTCGATGTATGGTATGGGCGGCTGAAAGATATTCTTCCGCGTCTGAAGAAAGCGTTCGAATACGGAGCGACAGACTCTTTGTTCCTCTTTCATCACTGGCAGCGATGGGGATACGATCTTCGGCTTCCCGATATATGGGGAGAGGATACGGTAAAGATCGATCCCAAAGTCGGAACGCTCTCGGATCTGAACGATCTTTGTGATCTTTGTGTCCAATATGGAGTTCCCTTCGGTCTCCACGATAATTATTCCGATCTCTATCCGGATGCCGATGAATTTTCTTATGATCTCGTTTCTTTCGACTCAAAAGGAAATCCTTTGCCCGCCTGGTGCAATCCGGGGATCGCGCAAAGTTATCGATGGCGGCCGGATCTTGTGCGCCCCTTTCTTGATCGCAATATCCAAAAGGGAATTCAAAATGTTCCCGGGATGAATGCCAGTTTTGTCGATGTATTGGCTTGCGGAAATATTCGCTCCTTTTATTCAAAAAAGGGTGAATTCTTTCCAAAAAGAGTAAATCTTGTCTGTTGGAAAGATTTTTTTGAAACGATTTCAAAAGGATATGCTCAGAAGGATCCGCAAGATCCCCGTAAACTTCGGATGGGAATCACGGTAAGCGAGGCAGGCGATGATTTTTTGATCGGATCTCTTTCCGGCGCGGATGTACAATGGATTGATCTCAATCAAAAAACCGTTCCTGGAACGGCTTGGTTTCCTTGTAAACGCTGGGCGAGAACTCCGTGGTTTGCCGCGGTCAACCATACGAATTTTTCACGGCATGGGGCGGGATATCTCTGTTTCTTTCCTAATGTCCGAAGCTGGGATGCTCATGGACTTCTAAGCGATGATTATCTTTCGATCATGGTTCTCGGGGGATTGGATCCCATGGTTGATGCCGCCTGGATTGATTCTGCCGCCATTCCGATTTATTACTTGCTCCATCCGATCTCGAGAAGATTGGCCGACAAAGAAATCGAAGAGGTGAAATTTGACCGGATCAATGAAAACGAAGAAGAATTACGGCGTCAAACGATCTACTGGTCTGATGGAACAGTGGTGTATGTCAATCGATCCGATCAGGATTGGCGGGTCGACAATCAATTTATTCTTCCCAAATACGGTTTTCTTGTCCGAAGCCGCCGGAAGGATCTCATTTCAGGAATCTTTCGTGATCCGCAGCATCCCGAATCGGTTGTCGAAGTTGCTCAGGAAAAGGACTCGATTTATATGAATGGCCGAAATTATTCCAATGCGAGGCGTTTTTATAATCCGCCCGAAAAACGATTTCGGCCGGAAGATGATCCGCAAGCCGTCTCTCGTGCTCAGGGCAATAAAATTCCCTTTACCTGGAAAGGAATCACAACCGGAGGTGCACTGGTCATCACTCCTGAAAAAAACAGTCTCAAAATTTTGCCTCTTCCCGCGATGAAACCGTTTGAAATTCTTTTGGATTCAAATATCTTGAATCAGAAAGTCGATCGTATAGAGCAGAACGGAAAGATACAAAAGATCTCGGAAAATAACGGTGTCGTTCGATTCGAAGCCTCTACGGAAAAAATACTCCCCTATATCGTTTATTTTAAGACCGCAGAGGAACATAAATTACCTTAGAGAAATTTTCGGGAGATCAAAGTCTGATCAGTAAGCCTGTATTTTATCCTTCCGGCAAAAATTCCCGGATGATTTGCCGGAAAAAATCTTTATTCCATAGATCAAGCTCCTGTTGATCCCTGATAAAAGGCCGAACGTCCGCCTTGAGCATTTCCGGATCGATATTCTCAACGGCGGACAGAAGAAACTCGTGCAGACACTTTATCGTCAAAGGTTTTTCGTCGGTGTAATCGCCCGATTGACGCATCCTTATTTCCAGATGATTTAAGTCAACATACGGATGGTGTCCGGCATACCAGATCATATCATACCAGTCCCGTCCTTTTGTCCGGTTTCGCCATTTTCGGCAGAGTACGGCATGAAGTTTGCCCGCCAGCAGATCAGGTAATGTATATGCCCGAACTGTATGCGGGATCGGACGCAGCACCGTTTTTACTTCCGTTTGAAATCCCGAGGGCGGATCAATGTCGATCTCAAGTTTGATTTTTAATTCTTTTCTGGAATGAATCTTGTTCGTAAAAGAATCAGGAAGTCCAATGGAAATCAGCAGTGTTTTTGTATTGGCCTTTAAAAAGGCCGAATCAATATTGCTTTCACGGCTTTTTTCTTTGGCCGCAAATTCAACGGTAAATCCAAACGCATTCAGTTCTTTTTTCAAGGCATCGGCATATACTGCCAGTCGAAATTCGGGACAAGGAAGAAGAAGTGAAAAATCAAGGTCTTCCGAACCGCGATTTAAACCGTAAAGAATACGCAAAGCCGTTCCGCCGTAAAAGGCGGCCCGTTCGAAAAACTTGCTTCGCCAAAGCCCCTGTAAGGCGAGTTCCTGCATGATTTCCCGAATTGCATTGACATAATCGTTCTCGCTGCGGCATTCGTATTGTTCGAGCATTTGCCGGATGGTTGTGTTCATATTTACTGCTCCAACAAAAATTTGACCAGCGGAATCATTTTTCCGCGCGCCGCATTCATTAATTCCTGAAGAACGGACTTATTCAGGTTCTGTAAAGATTCTTCTTCCATTCGAAGATCGTCCAAGAGATAGGTTTCAATTTCCTGTCCGGTAAATCTTTTGTCGATAAGTGCTTTATCATAAATTGCCTTTTCCCGGGACGCGATTAAAAAACCGTATCCATTTACATCATAAGGTTCGATTCCAATGGAATAATCCATTCCATGATGCTGGTAATAAAGATAATTCCCGACCGGAGTATTAAACTGGCGAGGACGGCCCAATGTCAGCGAGGTAATCAGTTCAACGCGTTCCGGAATTATGTTGTAAAAAGACAAGGCGTAATCGCAGCTGACATAGCTGGGACCATAAAGCATATTGGCGATCATGCAGGAATTCAGCGGCGCTCTGCGCAGATAGTCGGGAAAAGTATAAAATCCCTTCTTAATCCGAATGATTTCGCCGGATGCAATCAAACGCCCTATTTTACCGCGAATATTGGCATATCCGTTAAGAGCACTTGTTAATTGTACATAGTCGAAAACATCGGATGGGATCAATTGTCTTAATGAATGTCTCATAAATCACCAGTATGTCCTGTTTTTCAGTACTTACTATACACTAATATTTCAATTTTGTCAAGCCTGATGCAAAGTTTTCCCCAATGGACTTGAAATTTCCTTTACTTTTCGATAAAATAGGCGAAGAACTCAATCATTATTTACTATCGATATTCAAAAAGGAGCAAAATTATGAACTCGGATATGGGAAGAAGAGACTGGATGAAGATCACCGGACTTGCGGCGGGTGCCCTTGCGACGGGAACCCTTTTATCGGAGGAAAATCAGATCGGGGCGCAAGAAACCCAAGGAGAAAAAGAGAAAGTGAAAAACGGCAAGGCGGAAGAAATTGTGTTTGAGCAGAAGCTCCCGGTTCGATATGATGTTGACCTGTTTATTGCCGGCGGCGGTCCTGCGGGAACAGCGGCGGCCTTTGCGGCCCGATCCCTTGGCGCGTCCGTTTTCCTCGCTGAAGGACATACCTGCCTCGGCGGAATGGGCACAGCGGGCCGAGTGCCCGTCTTTATGCAGGTCTCCGATGGTGTCAATTTCCTCTGCGGAGGATTCGGACGCCGTGTTCTGGATGTTCTCCAAAAAGAAAAATCTCTCAAAGGACCTGCAACCGATATCGAAGCCTTAAAGCGAACTTACGATTATCTCCTTACACGAGTCGATACGAACTTTACTTTTTATACCCAGCTGATCGCCGTTCATACAACAAACGGACATATCGATTATGTTGTCTGCGCTTCGCCGAGCGGAAATTTTGCGGTCCGCGCAAAAACATATATCGACGCGACCGGAAACGGTGATCTCGCAACCTGGGCCGGCGCCGAATCCCGCAAAGGCGATCCGGAAGGAAATATGATGCCCGGCTCCCTTTGTACCCTTTGGGGAGGAATCGATTTTGATCGCTGGAAGAAGAATCGGCCCAAGATGCCGCAGCCGGATGGTTTTCGGCTGAAAGAAGCGTTCGCCGCCGGTGTCTTTACCATTCAGGATGAACATTTGACGGGAATGCACCCGTTGGGCGATTCCTTTGCCGGAGGAAATATCGGACATGTTTTCGATGTTGATGGAACCGATGAGAAATCAATGACCAAAGCTCTCCTCTGGGGACGAAAGAGTATGAAAGAGTATACGCGCTATTATCGGGAATACATCGAAGGATTTCAGAATGTTCAGCTTCTTGATACCGGATCGCTTCTCGGAATACGGGAAACACGCCGGATCGTCGGTGATTATATTCTCTCAATCGACGATTATAAAAATCGTGCGATTTTCGACGACGAAATCGGCCGATACGCCTATCCGATCGATATTCACCCCAAAAAGACAGGCGCGGATACTTACGAACAGCATCGCAAGGAATTTGATAAAGAGTACAAATACAAAAAAGGCGAAAGCTATGGGATCCCTTATCGAACGCTCACCCCGAAGGGATTCGATAATCTTCTGGTTGCCGGCCGCTGTATCAGTTCAGATCATCTGGTTCACGGATCCGTACGGGTAATGCCCGCCTGTTTTATTACCGGACAGGCGGCGGGAATGGCCGCGGTTCTTGCCGTTCAAAAGAATCAATCCGTCCATAAAATCGATATCGTCGAATTGCAGAAAAAATTAAAAGAATTCGGGGCATTCCTTCCGAACTTCAAACCGGGAGCGTAAACCGCGGATCATTTTTTAGTTTGTTTTTCGAAGAGAGAAGATCGGTTCGTTCAGGCTCCTTTTTGAAACCACGGATGGACCATTGAGGAATTTTTGTTTTTTGTGAAGGCCGGGGAAGCGGAGAAAACAAAGATACGAGATATTGCCGCAAGCCCGTAATGGAGAGAGCGAAGCGAACGGAATTAGGGAATGATCCGGGAATAAATTTTGCCGGATCGAATATTCACGCAAGATATCCAGCGTTATTTTTTTCGCGCAGAGGGCCGAATCAATTTCGATCTCTGTTAAGTGAAAAGGTTTGATTCTATTCGATTTCATATTCAAAAGAAATATCAAATATCGGACAAAACAAGCAAATAAATATTTTCGACTTATTGCTTCACAATGTAAGATATTTCAATAGACTCTTTGCGACCTTGCGGCTTTGCGTGATAATTTTAAAATATTTTGGCTTAACAAGGCCGGAAGTATCAAAAGATTCTCCGGGTGATACCAAATAATAAATCGGAACAGACACATTGCCACCGGGTCTGGAATCTGTTCAGAAATCACAGATGAAAGCGGATCACATAGTCCAGCTTTCTCATTCGTCCCAGCTGCCCCGGATCCTTTTTTACCGCAGATTTTTACCGAACGGATCCGGGCGCATGCGGCCAGCCAACGGCAACACACTTGACCGGTTCCGTCTTTCAGAAGATTCAAACAGGGATATTTGACTTTTCATCCGTACGGAAACGGTAATGAAAATACTATTTTTCGACCTTTTCAACCATTTTGAAAGGCTTCGAATGGATTCTCTTCGTAATCGCGCCGGATCGAATGCACTGAGTACAAACGCGGACCGTTTTGGAGGTTCCATTTTCCGTGGTGATACGGACATTTTGCAGGTTCGGTTGGAAAAGACGACGGGAAATTCCGGTTACCTTGGTTCCAACACCCTTTAAATACTTCGCACGTCCTCGTGTGGTAACGTGATTTCCAACGATCTGGCCTTTTCCGCAAATTTCACAAACTCGGGACATTTTTCATTCCTCATTCAATTAACATAAAATGATTCGATAATCGTTTTCTTGACTGGCGCCAAGCTTTCCCCCTATATGCAGGGAAAGACAGTTTAGGAAATTTGAATTATATGCGATACCTTGATTCCTGCAAGGCCCCCGACCCGGATTATTCTTTTGAAATCCGGATTAAATCGGAAAAATCGTAAATTTCGATCAGATATACCCCGGAAAGGTCCCAGGGACCAATCCCGCCAGATCGAATTTCCTTGCGAAAAACCGGTTTCGCCTTCCTCATAATCAGAAAATCCGCAGGCGATAATCCGCTTTCCCGAAGCTGAAGAACATAATATCGATAATTTTCGGGGTCGGAAAGGGTCCCCCCTGCGGAAACTGTTCGAACTTCCATCGGGAAATCGCCCCATTTCCGATATCGGTCCAGCGTTTTTTGGGAAAAAGCACTGAATAAGACCTTGGAAACCGGGATCTTCTCCTCATTTTCCGGTCTCAATTTCAATCGTGTTTCCTCATCCAGGCCATCCCAGTAATACGTGATCTCCATTCCGGCACTTCGCGCCCCTTTGGGACCTCCGATCAGAATGTTGCAGTAGGAGAGCCAATGCGGCGAATACCAAAATAGGTTAAAAAACGATACGATCAGTATTGAAAACAGGCCGATTCGCAAGAGCAGCGATTTAGCCGATCGGGATGGAAAAGAGGTCCAGCATTCCGAAGCGCCGACTCCCGCCATCATTCCCAAAAACGCGAATGCCGGAATAAAGAGCCGGATTCCGTCGTGAACGGGAACCCCGGGAAAGGAACGTATGATCGGTAAAAGGAGAAAATTCAACAGGATAAGAAAGAACATTCCGCGAGAAGTGATCCTCGTTCCTTTCCTTTCTTCCTGTTTAAATCCGATCTTTTCCCCTCCTTTGAACGGAATTCGAAGCAGTGAGTAAAAAAACAGGAACAGAATCCCGGAAGGAACGGTGATCAGAATCCAGAAAAACGCATTATACCAGGGAAGAGGATGATTCAGATCGCAGTATCCCTTTAAAAACCAGATCCCGATATTGAAATTTTCATTTCGATGAAGGTTCAGATAAAGGAAAGTCTTCAGGCCGCCTATCGGATCGAACCAAATCGGAGGATTCATCAAATAAAAGACGATCAGGGAAAGAGGAAAGGAAATCAGCAGAATTCGGCAGAACGTTTTTCGATCCAGGCCCAGGAACAGGCCGGTAAAAAGAACGCAAAGAAAAGGAATCGGAACGAGCCAAGCGGTAAATTTGATGGAAAGGGCCATTCCGAGCAGGATTCCCCAGAAAATGGATCCGGAAAAATTCTTGAGTGCGGAATCGAAAAAGGCCCAAACAAAGATCCAAAAGGAGATCAGAAGGGAATCGCAAGCGCCGATCTGGGCGTGCGCGAACAGACGCGGGATCAAAAGAATCGCGCCCACCGCCGCAATACCCGCACCGGATCCGAAATATTGTCCGATCTTGCGATAAACGATCCCCATCGCCAGCGCAAAGAAAAAAATAGGCGCAAATCGGTAAGGATCAGCTTTCGTAAAGAAATTTCCGAATAATGAAGCAAAATTCTTTCCCATTGCGATCAAAAAGGAGTATCCGGCCGGATGTCCTTCCAGATAGACCGTATTCGGCCAATATTCCTGAAGAACAGAGGGAGAAAATGGATCCTGTCCGGCCGGTTCAGCAAGGAGATCGAACCAGGCGAGAATTTTATCGGCCCGATCGAACGAATCTCCTTCATCCCAGGTAAGAGGAAGGCGGTTCGCTCCCCAAAAGAGGAGGCAAAAGGTAAAAAGGAATACGCTTGCCGGTCCCAAGATCCCCCAAAAGACGGTATTTCCGGATCTCCTGAATATTGAAGATTCTTTTTTTAAATCGGCGGAATCAGAAGGAATGGGATCGATTTTTTGCGTATTCATTCGCGGATCTCCTTTTTACAAGGTTCCCCCGGGATTTCCCGAACATATCGCGGAACAGCGTATCCGGGCAGTAATTTTTTCAGATCTTCCATGATTTTTAATCCTTTTTGGGTGGAAACCTCGAATTCCGCCGCACCTTCCACGCGATCGAGCTGATGCAGATAATAGGGAACAACGGGAATATCGATCAGTTTTTCGAATAATTCGGCGAGAATATCCGGTGAATCGTTGATCCCTTTCAGGAGAACGGATTGGCTCATCATCAGAATTCCCGTTTTATGAAGATCTTTCAGACGGGATCGAACTTCCGAATTGATCTCGTTGGGATGGTTGATCTGAAATACGACAGAAAAAGTGAAATTTTTTTCTGAAGAAAAATTTTCGCGAAAAAGATCGCAAAATGAAGAATTGATCCGGGAAGGGACTAAAATCGGGAGCCGGGAGTGAATTCGTACCCTATTAACAGACGGAATTGTTTTGATATAATGAAAAAGAATTTTCAGCGCTTGATCCGAGAGCGAACAGGGATCGCCTCCGCTTAAAATGATCTCTTTGAGGTCGTCTTTATCATGGATCGATTGAAGAATTTGAGCGGAATTCACCGAGCGGGAAAGAGCGGCCAGCGATTTCCCTTTGGGAAGACATCGGCGAAAACAGTACCGGCAAGAAGCGGCGCATCGGTCGGTTGTGAGGATAAGGGCCCGTCCCTGATATTTTTGCAAAATGCAATTTTGATCGGCGGTCTTTTTTTCTTCCAGCGGATCCGGAGAAAATCCGGGATGAAAAAGAGTTTCCTCTTTTCGCGGAAGGAATTGGATCAGGATCGGATCGTTGGGATCCCCTTTTTCCATTCGGTTAAGAAGGGATCGGGGAATTTTCATAGGAAAGCGGCCGGCGGCGGATAATGCCGATGCGGCCAGCGATCGCGGAAGATCGAGCAAAGCGCATAATTCAAAGGGATCCGTAATGAAATCCGATGGGAAAAAAGGGTAATACAGATCACTCTCGCCGGAAAAAAAGAAGTTCTTTTTCTCCGCCGGATCGATCGGTCCGCCTGTCGGGATCAAGTCCCGTTTTTTTTGTTTATGTATGTTCACCAGCAGGAATCATCTTTCAAGTTTGATGAGGGAAAACAGTGGCCAATTACAACACGAGCGATTTTCGTAAAGGTCTGAAAGTTCAGATCGATGGAAACCCTTATATTATGATCGAGTGCAATTTTGTCAAGCCGGGAAAGGGCCAGGCTCTCTATAAATGCAAATTGCGCGATCTTACCCGTGGAACGGTTCTGGACCGAACCTATAAGAGCGGCGATGAACTCGAAGCCGCCGATATCCATGAAACCGACACCACTTTCCTCTACGAAATGGGCGGTACTTACTACTTCATGGAACAGGAAACGTTCGAGCAGTATGAGCTCCCCAAAGAGACGCTCGACGAAGCATGGAAGTATCTGCTCCCCGAAATGGCCTGCAAAATGCTCCTGTTCAATAATGCTCCGATCGGAATCACTCCTCCGAATCATGTGATTCTGAAGGTCGTTTACACGGAACCGGCTGTTCGCGGAAATACGGCAACCAACGTTACCAAGCCCGCAAAACTGGAAACCGGAGCGGAAATTCTCGTTCCGAACTTTGTGGAGAATGAAGAAATGATCAAAGTCGATACCCGAACGGGAGAATACATCGAACGGGTTAAATAATTTGATTTAAAAAATTCATGTCCCGTATATTTATCGCTTTGTCCGGAGGGGTGGACAGTACAATATCCGCCTCGATCCTTCTTCGGAATCATCACGAAGCGGTCGGGATATTTTTGCGCCATTCTTACCAGCCGGTTCTCTCTTACGAGGAATCTTTTTCCTTTCTGAATTCCTGCAAGGAGAAGATCGACATTCATTTTGTCCGTCTTTTACCGAACGGATCGTTTCTCGATCTTTCCGTAAGAGACGGCGAGTCTTTTTTTCGGGAATTTTCTTTTTCTCTTCCGCGCGATGCCCGGGACGCTCTCGAAATTGCCGTTCATCTGAATATCCCTTTTTATCTTTATGATGCGGGCGATTCCTTTCAATCGATTGTGGACCGGTTCATTACAGAATACTATGAGGGGAAGACTCCCAATCCCTGCACTTGGTGCAATCGGACATTGAAGTTCGGAAAGCTGTTCGATCTCTCAAGATTCCTCGGCGCGGATCTTTTTGCAACAGGACATTACGCGAAATGTTCGATTCAATCGGATTGGCTTGCGAATCAAATGGACGGATCCGTTCCCGATTGGCTTGCATCGCTCCCGGAAGATTATCCCCTGATCGAGATGGGTGATTCCGCGAAAGATCAATCTTATGTCCTTTTTGGTTTGCGAAAGGAGATTCTTTCCCGCCTCTGTTTTCCGCTCGGATCTCTTGCGAAAGATGATGTTCGTGCACAAGCGGAATCTTTGCATTTTTTTAACGCAAATAAAAGAGACAGCCAGGAGATCTGCTTTGTCGAAGACGGAAAACATACGGATTTCCTTCAGCGGCATGGAAATCATTCTTCGACTCAAGGAAATTTTGTTTCCCTGGACGGAAAGATCATGGGAGAACATCGCGGATATGAACGATATACGATCGGACAAAGAAAAGGATTGGGGATCGGATTCGGAGAACGGATCTTTGTCCAAAAAATTGATCCGGTCAAAAAAGAGGTTGTTCTTGGTCCTTATTCCGAACTTGCCCGAAAGGAGATCCTCGCCAAAGATTCCAATTGGCATCTTGAGATTCCGCGAAATCAGGAATTCCGATGTGAGATCAAGATCCGATATCGAAATCGCTCTACGCCGGCAACAGTCCGCGTCAACGATTCCGGCGAGATCTTTGCGGTCCCGGATACCCCCTGCTTTGGAGTCGCTTCCGGACAGGCGCTGGTCTGCTATTGGGGTTCCCGTCTGCTTGGCGGCGGATGGATCCTATAAACATATATAAAAATAGGTAATTTGAGTAATATATCGACCTTTCTTCTTTTAGGATCGGAAAAGTTTTCCCAGTTTCTCTCTGTTTATTTAAAGGATATAATCGATACAACCGATATAATGATTAGTCCGGATTCTGTCCGGTCCCTTTGTTTGATATTAATCCTTTGTAATAAATCAGGGTATCATGAAAAAAATCGCCATTTATTGTCTGTTTATTTTTTTGCTGGGACTGATCCTTGTTTTTCCTCGATCGGCGGGAGCGTTCAATTTCTTTCAATCGGTTCGAAAAGTCGAGGCGGATCCGAATAAGGAATACATGCTCCAGGAATCGGATGGTCTTTGGTTTATCATGATCCGGATCCCGCGGGGCGAAGAAGGTAAGAAAAACGCGAGCGATCTTGTTCAGGAATTTCGAAAGAAATATAAACTGTCCGCTTACTTATACAAATATGAGCCGGGTGAATCGGATCTTGAAGAATTGGCCGAACGGAATCGGAGTATCAAAAAATATAAATATCAAACAGCGCAGCAGCCGGAGTACGCCGTTCTGGTTGGAAGTTTTCCTGATATTAACGATTTGGGACTGCAAAAAACCTTATTGACGATCCGCCGCAGCCGTCCGGATTGCCTGAGCAAGGATCCTGTTTGCATTGCGACGACCGAACGTTTTGCGGCTCTTGCGAAAAAGAACAAGGAATACGCAGGATACGGTCCGCTTGGCGGCGCGATCATCGTTCCGAATCCTCTGATCCCGAAAGAGTATTACAATCAGAAAGGCGTTGTCGATACTTTCCTCGAAAAGATCAATTCCGACAGTAAATACTCCCTTCTGAACAATTCAAAAATGTATACCTTGCGTGTTGCGACCTTTTCCGGAGACTGGTCGGTTCAAAAAAGTTCGGATAAGGAACGGGAACTTGGCAGTAAATTGCAAACGGCTGGCATAAAAGCGGCCGCGCTTTGTGAAGCTCTTCGCAAAAAAGGAGTGGAAGCGTGGGAATTTCATGATCGTGAGTCGAGCTTCGTCACCATTGGCAGCTTTGAATCTTATGGAACAAATCGACCGGATGGATGTATCGAGATCAATCCGGAGATCAATAAACTGATCGAACAGTACCGCGGACACCTCCAGGGAAGCAACGGCGCTTACAACGCGTATACGGTAACCGTTGATATCTCTTCTTCCCTCGGCAAAAAAGAGAGAATGCAGATCCCGTTCGATCTCCAGCCTGTGATCATTGCGGTTCCTCAGCGTCCGGAAAACTTTAAAAAGGCGTTCCAAGCCAAGCGAAAACAGGAACAGGAAAGACAGCAGGTCAAAACACATAAAACGGAAGAAAATCTCGTTGGAAATGATACCCGAAGAAATTTCAGTAAAAATATCAAGAAAAAAGAAACGGAATTTGTTCTGCCGGAAGGCGCCGATCTGAACCAGACGCTCCAGCAGCATGCGGTGCCGATGGTGCAAAATCAGGGAATGGTCGCTCCCGAAAACAGAAATCCGAATGGTGTTCCCCAAATCTCTATGCAGGGACAAAGGAATCCGGTAAACAATGGATATCCGGCAATCAATCCTTCCGGAATGCAGCCGATGCCCGTTCCGCAGGGGCAAATGAATCCGCAGGCATACGCTCCGCTTCCCCCGCAGGGATACGCAAATCAGGGAAATACAATGCTGCCCCAACAGGCTCCCATGGTCCAGCAGTCCTATGCACCGGCACCTCAGCAGGGATACATGAATCAGAGGAACACGATGGTTCCTCCGCAAGGATATATGAATGCCCAGAATGGTTCTCAATACGGAAATGCCCCGTCCGCTTACCGGAATCCGCAGACGGGATATTCACAGCCTTCGGTTCAGGCGATGCCCGTCCAGGGAGTATCCGGGCAAGGGTATCCCATGCAGGGATCCAATCCGAATCAGGAGCCTTTGAGAACGGCCAATCGGAATACAGCTCCGACCTATTGATCCGGGGAACGAAGTTCGACTAAAAATCGTGATAAACGAAAAAGTTTTTTATTGAGAGAGAGGCGGGGATTGTATTCCCGTCTCTCTCTCTGTATAATATCCAATGTAAGTATTTCAGATTTGCGTCGAATTTTGTGATTTGCGTAATTCGATGAAGCGGAAAGGCCGATCTTTTTTCTACGGAGGTAAAAGGGATCGGCGATTTCTTTTTACTTCTATTTTTAAGGAGAGACTTGTATGAGCAGTCCGAAAAAGGTGTATCTTGCGGCGAGCGGTGATTTACGATTGAGCGCAAACCAGCTTTGCTGGCCGGAACAGGACAAAATGGAAAAGGCGCTGATCTCTGCGCTTGCAAAGATGGGAGTCGAAGTGATTCGCGCGCATATTTACAATGAAGATGAAAAACACGGATTCATTTCCTCACAAAAGGAAGGGCTTCAGGTTTTTTCCCAACTGGATCCGTCGATCCCGATCATTGTTGCGGAATCTGTTTGGCAATATACAAACCATGTTTTTCCCGGTCTGCTCAACCATCAAGGTCCGATTTTAACCGTTGCCAACTGGTCGGGCACTTGGCCCGGCCTGGTCGGAATGCTGAATTTGAACGCCTCTCTTACCAAGGCGGGAAAAGCTTTTTCAACGCTTTGGAGTGTTGATTTTACTGATGATTGGTTCCTGAAGAATTTGAATACCTGGTTGAAGACGGGTAAGATCAAGCATAAAACGGATCATGTTCATCCCCTTTCCTCGATTAAAAAGATCAAGGCATCGGATCGGGCACTCGGAAAGAAACTTGCCGGGGAACTTCGATCGAAAAAGGCGATCATGGGAATCTTCGATGAAGGGTGTATGGGAATGTACAACGCGATTGTTCCCGATGAATTTCTTTTCCCGCTCGGTATTTTCAAGGAACGGCTCAGTCAATCGGCCCTTTATTATGAAACGACCCAAATCCCGGACAAGGAAGCGAAAAAGGTTCTTGACTGGATGGTTCGAAAGGGAATGAAATTTCATTACGGCAAAGATGAGAAAAAGGATCTCACAAAAGATCAGGTCTTGACTCAATGCAAGATGTATATTGCGGCGGTCCGAATGGCCGATCGCTTTGGGTGTTCGATGATCGGCATTCAGTATCAGCAGGGCTTGAAGGATGTTCTTCCTGCGAGCGATCTTGTTGAAGGAATGCTCAATAATGCCGACCGTCCTCCTGTTTGTTCCGTGAACGGCAAAGAGATCCTTTTCGACGGAAAACCGGTCGTCCATTTCAATGAAGTGGATGAATGCGCGGCCCTCGACGGTCTGCTCGATAATCGGGTGATGTCCGCACTGGGAGAACCGGCAGAAACGACATTGCATGATGTTCGCTGGGGAGATTTCGATGAATCCGGAACGACCGATAAATTTGTATGGGTCTTTCAGATCAGCGGAGCGGCTCCGCCCGCGCATTTTGTCGACGGCTGGAAAGGATCGCAGGGATTTCGACAGTCCCCGATGTATTTCCCTTACGGAGGATCGACTCTGATGGGTGTATGCAAGCCGGGTCCGATCATCTGGTCCAGAACATTTGTTGAAAAAGGAAAGCTCTGTATGGATCTTGGACGGGCAACCGTGATTGCGCTGCCGGAAAAAGAGACCAAACGACGCTTGAGCCTTTGTGCGGATAATTGGCCGATCGTTCATGCGGTCTTTCCGAATATCAGTCGGGACCAATTTATGGCCCGGCATAAAGCGAATCATATCCAGGTCGCTTATGCGTCTTCCGAAAAGAAAGCGGATCAGGCGGTTGCTGTCAAGGCGGCAATGGCCGAAGCACTTGGATTCAATGTTTGCATCTGCGGCGATTATTGATCCGCCTGAAAACAATGTATTTATTTTACCGTAAAGGGAAATACTGTTCATTCCATATTTCCCGCAAACTGAAGAAAGAGATTACCGATGGCCGCCGAAGTTTCCGTGTATGATAATAAAGGGGTTCGTATTTTCTATCCCGTCTCCTGGACCGTTCAGGAGGACAACCTTGAAGAAGAAGCGGAAGTGATCCTGATTACGGCTCCCGACGAATCGTTCTGGATGCTCGCAATGTATCCCGAAGGGGTAGAACCGGACAAGGCGGCGAAAAATATTCTGAGCATAATGACCGGAGAATACGAAAAAATTGAAGAAGCTCCGATCAAAAAGTATTTTGGCAAACGAGTCCTTTCCGGATACGAAATGAATTTCTTTTATCTCGATTTGACAAGTACGGCCATTGTTTACGGATTTGAAGAAGGAAACAGAACGTATATTGTCTTTCATCAAACAACGGACCGAATGGCTCTCGTTCCCGAAAGTGAATCGAACGCGGAGGTCTTTGAAGCGATGACCTGTTCTTTCCTTGATAATCTCGATATGGATGCTTCCGATTTTCGCGGGCTGCTGCGTCAAGGATCTTCTGATTTTTGATGAAATCGTTGTATTCGGATTACGCAAAAAGATCGCTCCGATTTGCTCGGAACGATCTTTTTTTTAAGTTGAAGAGATGATCCAATAAGAAGATCGGGGGACCCCTCTTTTAAAATTTACCGTATCGCGGTAATGGAAACAATTGTTCCTGTATCGCCGATCAGCTCCTGATGGACTTCCGTGATCCGGTATCGGATATTCCGATAATGAATTGAGTCGATATGCGATCTCGGAACACGCGGCAATCCTGTTGTCCGGATTATTCCTGAAAGAACGGATCTTTTCGATCCGAGCCCGTTTTCGCGTACAAGATCTGATTCACTGATTTTTTCCGGAATAAAGAGAACATCGACTGCGGTATCATTCCCGATCTCTCCTTCCGGTGAACCTGATCCTGACGGGGATCCGGCATTCTCTTCCCGGTAATAAAGAGTTGCCGTTGTTCCGAAAAACTGAAAAGCCCTGGAGACAATGCTGTCGGATCCTTCAAAAAGTGATTCCAGTATTCCCATTTTGTTTTCCTTTCTATCCTTCGAGCAGGCTTGATTCAATGGACCCGTTTTCACTGTTCGCGCGGATGGGGGATCCCAATTTTCCGATCAGTTGAACGGCAAGGGAACTGATCCATTTTTCCTTTTCCTTATTATTGAATCGGGCGGACAGGCTTCCTACGCTGAACGATTCAATGGCAGCGGGAATATCGTCCGATCCTGATTCAATCGAATGGGTCAACAGCCAGTTTGCCTGTTCGCACAGAGCCGCTTTAATTTGATCGTGCGGGATCTCATTCCCGTTTTGTCCAACGGTAAAAGCACTGGTTGACCAAAGGAATGAACATTTGAAAAGTTTTTCCGACCAGATCAGGCATTTTGTTTTTATTGCGATTTCGGCACTGTCCCAATGATTCGACCAGGGCCGCTCCGAAAAGTAAAGATTGGCCTCTTCCAGTGTGATCCAGTTCATGAATTTTTCTCCTTGATAAATTGAATGATATTCGAAATTCCGTTCTGATCATGGAACGGAGATCCAAAAAAATCGATCGCGCGATTCGTATTCTGAATCACTCAGAATTCTGTTTTCGCGCGATCGATCGAAAATTATTTTACCGTTTTCTTTCTTGTCGTTTTTGTATTTGGAACAGGATCTGCGGTAATCGGATCCCGATTATTTGCTTTATTTATTAAAAGCCGATTTTCCTGTTCTTCAAAAGAACCGGAACAGGGAAAAACAAGAATTTTTCGCTCACCGCCGGCTTCGTATACAATCCTTTTATACAGGTGATCCGTTTCCCTGGAAATGATTTTCATGAGAATGATCCTTTCTGTGCTGATCAATGATTCGATCAAGTGTTAAGAGCGGCTGCGGACGGCTGCAATCCCTGAACCCGGCAAAGTTTTTGCTTCGCATTTTTGAATTCAAGAGAAAATTCGCCGATCAGCTTTCGGCTGAATCCATCCTGATTGGGAGAGGTGGAATCCGAAGAGACAAGATCGCGGAGCCAAACAAGTCCGAATCCGCTCGGATCGATTACCCAAATATCGGAATCGATCATATTGGGTTCAGCGAAAACCTGCATAAGACCTCCGGTCGATTCATTCACGATTTGGGAAACATAGGAACCTCGAACCTGATCGGCCCTTTGAATGTTCAAGGTATTTGTGTAAAGACGCGAGATCATTCTTGCCTGTCCGGTTCCGCAAAGGATCACCGAAGGCGTTCCGCCCGCTTCCACGATTTTTTGCGCCGCTTTGTTGATGATATTCGTCGAAAGCGGGACAGGAGAAACAGAATAATCATCGCACAATCCGCCGGTCTGCGTTCCGTAATAATAAAGACCGCCGGCGGTTCCAAGCGTTGACGCGGTCCGCTGCTGCCGTACTCCGAAAAGCGAGATCAGATTTATTTCGTATACGATTTGCCGCATCGCTTCTTCTTCCTGATAAGGAAGAGCATTTTCCATTCCAAGCGTTTGAACGGCAGTCGAGGTCGCTGTCAAGGTGATATCGCGCCGCAGAATTTGAGAATAATTGAATTCGGTCGACGATTGCCGATGAACATCAATTCCGGCAGAACTTCCTTCGTTCATGGGCCGGGAAACAAAGCAGAGAATTCCCGCATCGGCGGAAGGAGATCCGGATCCGGAAAGTGCGGTAAATCCGCCGTTCGACGCAACAAGAGAAACGGCGATCGAAGTGCTCGAAGTCGAAATGATCTTGAAAATCGCGGGATTGCCGAAAATTTTCACGTAATCATTGAGTTCCCATCCCGCGGAATTACTCACCGTAAAGGTGCCTGGAACCGAGTCCGCATCATACGCCGAATAAGCGATCTGCTTCGGCTTGATTTGATCTTCGAGCCATTCGTGTTTGGTCTGTGTCGATTTTCCTTTCAAAGGAAAAAGGTTAATAAAGCCGGGTGTATTGGAGACCAAAGTCGAAAGAACTTCAGAGAAATCCCGTTTAAGATTATTCCATTCAAAGCTGTTGATTGCTGTCATTAATTTACCTCTTCTATTCAATAATGGGTGCGTTTATGATCATACCGCTGATATCCCGATGAGATCGCGCTTCTTCGAATCGCAGACCGCTGATATTGGCCGGAAAAACAGCCGCAACCGATCGGCTTCCGCCGCCGACCGAGATCGGATCCCAATGGGGCGAAAGCTTCTTTTCTTTTTCCACGAGTTGCTTAACGGTAAGTCCGTCTTCGGTGCAGATCTTACCCTGCTCGTCGATAAAAAGAAGCGGAGCCAAACGTACAACATCCCGAAAAGCTTCTTGTCGAATCCCCAGATCCTTGGCCGCCTGCAAAAGAGCTTCCTGGATTTTTGAGTCGATTTCCTTTCGGTGATACATTTCCAGTTCTTCTTTCAGCGGACCCATTTCCTTTTCCATCTTTTCCAGAGCAACAGACCACTGCGCTTTTTCAGTCGCCAGCTTTTTGATCGTTTCCTGAAGTTCAAGCGGATTCAGTTGACTCAGCTCCTCAATGGTCTTTTTTTGGGTTTCTGCTGTTTGTTCAAGCTCCAGGTTCTTTTTTTCAAGTGAGAGCATATTGGATTTCAGCTCTTCCATTTTCATAAGATCCTGCTTCATTTTTTCGAATTCCCCGTTGAAATCCGAAAGATAAAACTTCTGATTTTCATCTTGGACAATTGCTTGATCGATCAAAGAAAGCAACTGTTCCTTCGTGTCAAATTTGTCGAACAAATTCATAAGACAGTCCTTTTCCAATAATTAAAGTTTGCGAAATATGAAAGGACAAATCATTCGTCCCGGATCGGAGATCATTTACTGCATTTGTATTTTGATTCGGATTTCCGCAGGGACGAAAGATTGTGTCTCTCCGATGGACGTGATGATATAGATCTTTTTCCGAAAAACAAGCGGCAGAAAAAACGGATCGGCGGGAATCAGGTTAATCCGTGTTAAACAGAATGTATGCAAGGAAAGAAAAAAAATGAAAATATCCGGAATGGGAACAGTAATGCGAATTCCCTGTTTGGCTGTTCGCGAGCTTGTTTTTTTGTTGAAATCAAAAAGATGCGCGGCAACGTTCTTTTGTTAATCGAAAATATTTCGATAATCCATGGATCCCGATTGACTCCAATCGACCGCAATTATCATTTTGGATCACAAGTTTTTTCTTTTGATAATTCTGCCGCTTGATTTTACGCATTGGATCTGATATCTTTCCGGCGCCGGTTGCGGCCGGCAAGAACCCCCATCAAGGAAAGGAGAGATCATGAATCTGAAAAACGTACTTGCCCGTTTTCGCCAAAATCTTCTTGCATTGGGAGAGAATTATCCGGAGATCGTGTCCGAGAATATCCTCATGCCCAATCAATTTAAAGAGGAAGTGGAAAATCGGCTTCTGATAGAATTGTCGATCATTGTTCAAACGACGGCAATGCATACGGAAACGCAGCGAACGATCCGGCTTGCGGTTCGGCATACAGTGTCCGTTCCGATGAACAGCGGAACAGACCGTCTTTATGAGATTTGCAGTGCGATTGCGGGATCATGGTCGGAACGTCTTCCGGAACGGTCGGGATTCTCTTTGCCCAACGGGCAAAATATTTATGTTCGATCCATTGAACAGCATCAGGGAGAGGCCTTGCAGGATGCTTGCAAGGCTTCCGTTGATATCATCATTGACCTTTATGAATAAGGAGAAATCAAATGACGGAAATTGTGAACAACAGCGGATCATCGTCCAAAATTCGCAATATGAATTTGCTTCGGGTTACCTGGAACGGGATCACTTTCGATTGTACAGCGAAGGAACTTCCGACAGTGAAAGATGCGCCGACCTGGACCATTTCGACAGACAATACCCTCGAAAAGACCGCAAGAACGGTTGTCGGAAAACCCGACGGCTTTGAACCGATTCAATTGACGATTGAAACTGATCTGTCTCTTGTATACAGCTCATTGCTTTCGGCATTTATCAGCGGAACATCGGGCAGCGCGACCTTTGCCTATACACCGGTCGGCGGAACTGCAGCCTCATTGACCGTTCCGCAATGCACGATATGCGGAATCGAAAATGTAAAAACAGGCAACAACGGCGCAAGCACGACGATCATCAAACTGCAGCCGGAAGGAGGTCCTCAGGAAAATATGCCGACCGCCTGATAAATTGATTAATTGATTATCAGATATTTCTGTTTCAAAACACAAAAAATCTTAAACAAAAAGGAATAAAAATGTTTTCACTTAAAAACTTCATGAGCAGAACAGTTGAAGAAAATACTTTTGTAATTCAAGTCGGAAAGGAAGATTATAAAATACGCAGACTGGACGGGATCGATCTTATTCGGCTTCAGGATATTCCGGAGACGGAAAAGAAATTCGTGCACATTCTTTCGGTCTGTCTTCTGGATGGAGAGACCAGTACCCCTCTCGGTGCGGAATGCGCCTTCCGTTTATTGCGCGAAAATCTCTCCGCTGCGATTGAGATCATTAATAAAATTATTGATCTGTCGGAAGAAATTCAACGGCTTGAAAAAAAAGAATATGAAAGCGCAAAAAAAAATTTCAAAACGACAGATACTCTGTCCTGATCCGCTTTTATTGCCAGCGATTCGGACTGGATCCGAAAACGGTCCATTTGACCCCTCGGGATCTGATCGAAGAATACGCCTTTCGTGAACTGGAAATGGAAGGCGCTTTTTATCCGGACCGATCGGATTATATTCGTTCTCTTGGCGTTTATCTTCTGCTGCAGATTCTTCTGAAAGGACGATCTGTTCCCGCCGATCTGGAAAAGGAATTGCTCCAGGGCGGGCTTCGACTCAAAAAGACAAAAAAGTTCTCTTATGAAGAAGATGGAGAAAAAGATATGAACAGAAAAAATGAAATGCTGTTTTCCATTTTACAGTCTGTCTACAGTAAAAAAGAAAAAGGAAAATAAAATATGTCTGTCAATTACGAATTGCTTGGAAAGAAAATTCTGGGCGGCGCAGTGGAAAAGGACGGAGCAAAAATATGCAGATTTGAGGAAACTTATCGCTTGCAGAATACCGACGATATGTTTACCTTTATCCGATATTTGCCTTTGCCCGGATCAATCGTGAATTATAATCCGATTTGGCGGCTCCAGAGTTGTGATGTCAAGCGCCTCTCCAAACCGCGGGGAGACGGAAAAACCGATCTCACCGTCGAATACCGGTGTACTTCAATGCTCGACTTCGATACCGATCTGGATGGGCAGCCTCTTACGGAGGATACTCCTCCCTGGAAATATCGCGTAAGCAATTTTCAGATCTCGTCGGCAACGCAAAAGGAGGACGCAAAGTATTTTTGGCCGGATGGAATTGATGCCGCAAGGGACTTCACAAATACGGCCGGTGTCCCTTTTGAAGGAACAATTACAAGAGGATTATCCAAAATCGCCTTCACTTATAATTTGCAGTCGATCGATGTCAACGCGAGCTGGATGTATGTCTATAAAACCAATATCAGTGAAGTCAGTATTACCGGAATGATTTTTCCTCCCCGAACGGTTCTGCTTCACAATATCGAAATGAAAAGGAAAAAGGATTATACAAAAAACGGGACTTTGCGCTGGCAGTATTTTCAGGTCAATATCCAGCTTCTTGCCGATCCGGAGAGCTTTAACCGCGATATTCCGAATTTGGGAACGCATATTCTTACTGCCGGAGGATTACGCCGGCTTTGGAGCTGGGATGATGGTAATTCTTTCGGAACTTACAGTCAATACTTGACCAGCGGGGCAAAAGACGGGGAGGAGGTTTCCGAAGTTCTTTATCTTAACAGTTCAGGAACGGGGATCAGTCCTTTTAACAGCGGCGGAATACAATCTCCTGTCAATCTTCGGGGATGCATGTATGAACCGGTTGATTTTCAAATTCTGGGATTGCCGCAGGTGTACTAATGCTTAAAATTCATTTTACAGGAAAAATATGCAGGGAAATCGTTCTTCGCGGAACGGATCCCGAACTGGATCATCAAATTCATCGCCGCCGAATCTCTCGGGGAGCTGTAATAGAGAATTCCGGACATTTGATCGGATCCGTTGCAAGTACGGTATCGGCAAATTCGCCCGGGAATGTTGAGGTAGGTGCCATCTCCTATTCGTGCACAGCACCTTTGCTCGGGTCGGAAACCCTGTCTGCCGGAACTCTTGTGATTATCCAGAAAAACAGAGACAGCGGTGATTGGGAGATCATCGCCGCGCAATGTCCGGAGGATTAAAATGGCAAAAAAATATTCGAGATGGGATGCAGGCTGCTGCTGCAAAAAAAGAGAATGTTCGGAATGCACTGATTCCGGTATCTTTCGATGTCCGCCGCAAACTTCCGCCATTCTTTATTTCGGACCTTACGATGCCGAACGATTTGCAGAAATCAAGGCGCAAACGGATGGGATCTATTGGATGCCGATTTTTTATGATGGCGTCGTAAACGGAAAAGACCGATATCATATGGAACCGGCCAATTTTCCCGGATGGGTTATTACTTTCGGCCGCGGATCTTCCATGATCACCATTTATGAATGCGGATATAATTCCTATCAATCAATTTTAGATGGAACAGGAAACTACTGGTGGCGCGGGACCCTTGTTGATGAAAATGGTCCTTGCGACGGGATCGAATTCCAAAAATGTATTAACCTGGTGCGCGATCATATCAGAAATTCCGGTCCCAAACGGTACCTTGAACCGATCATTTATGCCGTTATTATTCTCCAGCGCCCGGCAGCCGATAATAATCTCTACGATTATAATATATCCGTTTACATGCTTGGCAATCTGTGCCGGGATAATTTTCCTTCAGGCAGCGATCCCGCAAACAGCACATATCTTATTGCGATGATCACTCTTTGTGCTGATGAAGACGGAAATCTCCTCATTAATACTCCAAAAACCGATTTAGCCATAATCCCGGCAGCCTGGGTTACTTCTTTTTGGAATTATCAAGATCGAAATGGAAATAAAGATCCATTGCTCACAAGCTGCAGTGCTGGTATCGTGTATGATCCCTCCAGCACATACGCGCATGAATGGGAAGACGGGTTTACAGAGGTTTTTCCTTCTTCTACTCCATGGAGACAAGATTGCATTCTGTACAGCGGACAGTCTTGCAGCGGAACGCTTTTGGAATCGCGTACAGAAAAGGAAGAGCAATATTATATCCCCTATGGACACAATTATATTCGATATACTCTGTCGAACAATATTACAGCTCAATATTCCCTTGTTCCCGATATTCTTGCGATGCATCGGGAAGAGATGATGCGAGACAGTCCGAACAGTATTTTTCAAAATCCTTACATCGTCAAAAAATTGTATAAAGAGTTTGAAATGCAATTTGCATTTAATGAAGAATATCCTTCCTCCTTTCCGCCCGGTCCCATTAATGGATATCCTGGAAACATGATCCCTCTTGTTGCTTACGCAAACAGTGATCAATTTGCCTTCAGCTCCCCGATTGTTGTCCGAGCAGCCGTTGGAGTCGATGAAGTCTGTGAAAATGTCTGTTTGGTCGATATTTTTACAAATGTAATTACGGATTGGATGTATGTTCCATCAAGAGAAGAAGTTTTTGAATGGCTCCATGAATGTATGGATAATATTTGCACCGCTCCTGGGAAATTAATGTTGGTAACCGCGATAATCGGACATGATTACGGAGGGGTCAATCAAGGCAGGACTTACGGAAATCAAACCGCGCTTGCAAGCGCCCCTGCGGTAATGAATGCAAATACGCTCAATATCGAACAGATATCCCCGGAAGAGCCGGTGCAAACGTTAACGGTCAATGATCTTTTGAACGAAAATTGTCAATACGCACATGATACCGGCGATCAGTGGATCAGTAATGTTTCCTGTACTGCGATTGAGTGTTCTCATCCGAACGGTCCGTCGCTCGGGATCTATTCTTCTTCGATGCGCTGGCCGGAAGATTCGGAGGGAAATTTCCTTACAGATTCAGGGATTATTCTTGTAAGAAGCAAATATTGCAATTCGCAATATTGCCAAAATTATCAAAAAAATGAATTAAAATAAGAAAGGATCAAGATCAATGTCAAAAAATTTAAAAATTCTTTTTATGCCGGTACTGTTTGCGGTATTTTTCAGCTTCCCTGAAAATTACTGTATCAAGGCGATTGCAGAATGCCGGCAAGCCCGCAATATGGAAGATGTTCATTACGCATCCTGCCGGGTTCACGCGTCGAAAAAGGGAAGCCGGCTCGGATCGATAGGAACAGGAACCGTTTGCCTGAAAACGGAAGGAAAATATTGGATCCTTACCAATTGGCATGTCGTTCAGGGCGCGGATGAAATTAAATTGCATTTCTTTGGAAACGGATCACTTTATGAATGCAGTGGCAAAGTGGAAAATGTATGGTATGATGAAAAAGCGCCTTTTGATTTTGCGATCATTACCGTATTGGAAGAAGATCTCGCGCCGTATGATCCTCCTTTTGTTCCACTTGGTCCGCAAGGAACGGTTCCGGAAAAAAATAAGACCATTCTTTCTTCCGGATGCAGTGAAGGAAGATGGGCAATGGCCTGGAAAGGAATGGTCGATTCTTATTATGGAAATACGGCGCAATTTCTTCCCGCCCCCAAAAGCGGACAGAGCGGATCGGCCATTGTTCAAAAAATCGACGGGAATCTTTGCATCTCCGGTTTGCTCACCTGGAGAGTTGGTGATGAAAACCGCCTGAGTGAGGAAAACATGCGAGGCGGTGCAATTCCGATCGCTCTTTTATATTATGCGGCCGATGGAAGAAAGCCGGCGGGAAATATTGATAATGTTCCGCCTTCCGCGGTTTGGGTTAATAAAATAAGTGATGAAAGGGATTGCCCGGATCGGAACGGAGAAGAAGATAATTCCCCGATGAATGTGCGCCGATTGGCAATCATGGATGCAGATGCCTATTTTCGACCCGTCGCGGAAACAAAGCGAACGTTGGCTTTTGCCGCCTATACAGTCAACGGATGTGTTCCATGCAAAAACGCAATTCCGATCCTTGAAAATTTGAAAAAGGAAGGATACCCGATCCATGTGATCCCGGTCGATTCGCCCGCGATTCAAAATCGGATCAGAGATTTGCATATTGAGGAATATCCAACTTTTATTCTCTTCTCTCTGGAAGGGGAAACCTGGAAAGAACTTGAACGCTTTACAAATGTTCCTGATCTTGAAGAAAGAATTCGGACGAGCTTTGCGAGATTTCTCAGTATAGATCTTAAGCGAAAAGAATCCGGATCGATTCGAGATTTTCTCGATTCGCAACGGGAAAGAAGGGAGAAAAACGGTTCGTCCGATAATCGGAAAAACAGGGATTCGGAGACACCTTCTCTGGGGAAAATGCCCAACGGTGATATTTCTCCCTTATTGGATGCTTACAGAAATCCGAAAGAACCGAAGATCGAAGATAAATCTTTCGGATCCGAGGAAGGATCTGCTCGCAGTCCGGAAAAAAAGAAGGATTCCGAAAGCCGTTCCGGAATCTTTGCCAAGGACAAAAAAGAGAAAGAGGACAACACGGTTTTATTCAAAAAGTCGTTGGACGATCTTTCTTCCGGAATTCAGGAACGACTCAACGGTCTGTCCGGCAAGGCGGAAGAGAAGATCAAAAAACGTATCGACGATATTACAGCCGATCTCGTAAAAAAAGGAGAAGCACTTATAAAAGCGAAGATTGAAGAGGTTCGTAATGGACTTCAAAAACAATTGACGCTTTATCTTCAAAGAGTCTTTTGGCGGGCGGTTCTGATCATCGCCGCCGTTTGGTATCTTTTGTACTGGGCGGTTTGCGGTGTCCGAAAAATGATCACGATGATATCGACAGTTCCTTTTCCCCTGGAAATTCGATATTCCGGGAAATCTTCGAAATCTTCCTGAGGAATTGAACCGATCATTTGTTCCCATTATGTCCGCAGATCAAAAGTCTTTTTGTTTTTGCAAAAAGGGCTTTTCGTAAATGTTGTGTGTACGAATTGTATTTTAAATTTTCCAAACGTTGATTTTTTGAAAGAGAAAGGATCAATTTTCAATGAGTAAAATCTGGATATATATCAAAAGAACATTTTGCTGGATCTTTTTTAACCGGTCGGTAATCGAAAAACACATCGATATTATCGCGGAGTCGTATAAAGATTCCCAAAATCATTTGCCGCCCGACGAAGAAAATTCTTCCGGCACCAGAACGGAGCTGGAAGAGGAAAAGACCCGAATGGAAGAAGCAGACCCTGTTTGTGAAGATAAACCATCGGTCGAAGAACCTTCCTGTCCGGAAGAGAACGAGTCGATTGATGATACCGTTCACCGGAAATAAATGAAAAATGGTGAACGGCTTGAAATAAAGAGGATCTATTTCAAAGTAAAAATGGATTTTGCGGTGATCAGCATTTTTCCTTCTGATCCTCTTTGGAACCATCCTCGCCGGCCTTTTACTCCGATCATTTTTCCGACGAATCGATCGAGCTTTTTGCCCGATTCCGCTTCGACAAAGCAGAGAATATTCATTTCGGAGTCGACCAGAGCATAAGCGGGATATCCTTCCGGATGATTCGGAAAATATCCCAAGCGTCCAACCGCATCGAAGGCATTGTTGGCCCCGGATGGCTGCTGAACGGCAACAGGAACAATACTTTGATTGGAGTTTCCATACGAAATTGCGTTGTTTTTATTGCCGAAAGCTGTATTGGGAGCCGTTCTTCTTATTTGGGAAGGATCGGCTCCCTTTTTTTTGTATTGATCCGGAGGCGTCCAATTTGCAATATCCATTGGTTTGCCGGAAGGATTTTTTATTACAGAAATCGGATTTGCATCTTTTTCATCAAGGACAACATTGACAGGCCGGATCTTTTCAGCGGAATCCGGACGGCCAACATGAATATCTTGATTGACCGAGAATTTATTTTCTTTTTTTGAAGCCAAAAAAGAAGGATCTTTTTCCTGTCCGGCTTCATTGCTTTTTTGTAATGGTACCGCATTTACCGGCGTTTGCGTTGTTGGAACGGAGATCGGTAAAGGAACATAATCCGGCGGCGGAACGAGGGTTGGTCCGGAAGGTTGAGTAAAGATTGATCTGTTCTGGGCATCTCGGGAAGTATTGGATATTCTCCCTGAATTTCCCGTTTCCCGTTTAAACGGAGATTGATCTTTTGAGAAAGCGAACTGCATATTTTTCAGGCGTGATCCTTTGGAAAATGTCTGCGTCGTTTTTTTTGCCGGCGGATTCATCGAGGGAACCGCATTTCCATTATAAGGAACTCCTCCCCCATATGCGTTGGCTCCATTATACGGATTATTTCCATTATACGGTGTCTGCATTGAGTACGGATTTGCCGGAAAGTTGGGGTTCTGATAGGGATTCCCCATATTTGCTGTGTTGGGAATGGATGTCGTAATATTTTTTTCATTTTTTAACTGTTCAACAGTGTCAAAAACGTTTTTAACTGCCGTTCGCTGCTGATCATCCTGAGCAGCCTTAAAGAGAACTTCACATCGTTCACTCAAACGGGCGTAAACATCCGGAGCCGCTCCTTGATTAATGGCGTTGTATAAATCGTGGTCCAGTCGGGATACTTCAAGATAAAAGCCGTCCGCGAGTGTCTGCGGTTCCTGGTAAGGAATTTTGTAATCCGGGTTCAGATTCTTTCCGATCGGACTGGAATCGGATTTTGGAGTATCCGGACGCCCGGGCAGATCTTTGACGCGATCGGCAATAATCGGATAGTCTGCTTTCGGAGCAGAACTTTGAGCCGCGAGATTTTGCGGAATCGAATTTTCCGATCCGGGATTTTGATTCGCAGTATTCTGCGCTGCCGGGTTTTGATTTGCGAATTTTTGCGCGACCGGTGATCGCACAGCCTGATTTTGCGAGGGAGTATTCTGTTGAGGATACTCCTGTAATTCATCTTTGGAAAGGGTTGCCAAATTTTTTCGAGCGAGTGTCAATTGGGAAGGAAGCCGCTGAATCGTATTGTCCTGATAAAGCATTTTTTCATGGATCCAGCGAAATTCTCCGGCGGGAGGGGCGATCTTATACCATCGGGATCCGCCGGGAACAGTACTCTCTCCAAGAATTCGGACTTTTCGTCCTCCTTTTAAACCAACCTGAATTACAGAACTTTTCATTACGGATTCCGCGCCGACCCGAACGGGAATTTCTTTTTCACTGTCTTCACTTCGAATCAATCCGATCTCACCGGAGACCGATTGAATAAATCGTGCGTTGATCCAGGAAAAGCTTCCTTTGGGAGGCCGAATTGCGCACCATCCATCCGGATTTCTCATGAAGATATCCACATTCTCACCGCGGGCAAGTTCTCCTGTTGAATAATAATTTTCGCCCGGCCCGGAATGAAGAAATGCCTTGTCGACTCCGACCGGAATGGAAAACGAAATAATATTGGTATTACGGACCTCCTGCGCGCTGGAAAATTCGCTTGTTCCAAAAACGAAAAGGAACAGGAGGATCGTAAAAAATATTTTTTGAATCTCTGGATATAAAGACGATTTCATGCGTTCTCACCGTAATTCAAAGCGATAAAATTCAAAAATAACAGTATACAACACGGGAAGCGCCTTTGCGGCAAGTATTTGATTTACTTTTTTGCCCGTAAAAAACGCCGATTACGAAAAATGATCGCAATCGGCGAAAGTATAATGATTTTTTTTGACAAACGCAATGCCAATTTTCAAAAAGAATTCAGAGAAATTCCGGATTTTGGCCGGATCGAAATCATGAGATCCTTTGATTACGATTAAAAATCTTCCTCTTCCTCCTCTTCCTGAATGGATCGAATGATTTCTTCCGCAATTTCGACCGCTTCCGCTGCCCGTTTGCCGGGAACGCGTGATGGGGTATTCCGAAGGATTGCGGAGCAGAAATTATCCATTTCAAGTGAAAGAGCATCGACCGGATCATTAACCAGCTCTTCGATCTTGTAGTGATCGTTCATAAAGGAACTGATATTCGGGGCCATTTGAACCATATTGACCTTATCAGGAGCGAACGATCCATTTTGAATATCACTGTCTGCGGTAATACATCGGGTAATACGCGACTGGAAATCGATCTGAAGGCTTTTTTCCTTGAATCGGATATCCATGATTCGTGAAGGAGACTGTTCTACACGGGAAGCGGTGAGTCGAGCAACCGATCCGTTTTGAAAAAGGATTTGCGCATAAGCGATATCTTCGAAGCCGCCGATTTGGCTGAATCCGCTTGCATCGATCATTGCGATATCGTTTCCCAAAATGGAGAGGATCAATTCGATATCGTGTATCATAAGATCCAGGACAACACCGATATCCGTGGATCGAAAGGTGTATCCGCTTGTTCGCCGCGCGTCAACCAGAACTTTTTCCCCTTCCTGAATAGATTTGAGATGAGGAAGAGCGGAGATCCAGGCCGGATTATATTGTTCAACATGTCCCGCCTGAAAAACGATATTATTTTCTTCCGCGATATCAAGCAGATCTCTTGCATCGTTGGAGTTGGTGCAGAGAGGTTTTTCCATCAAGATATGTTTTCCGTGTTCCGCAAAGAATTTTCCCGTCTCAAAATGCAGAGTGGACGGAGCGGCAATTACAACGGCGTCCGTAAGGGGAAGAAGATCTTCCGGATGTTCAAAGGCCGGAACAGAATAATTTTGAGCAAGTTTATCTCTGTTCTGGGGAATCGGATCCGCGATTCCCGCGAGGACAGCATCGTTGCTTGCCGCGATTTTTGATGCGTGAAAACCTCCGAGCCGTCCGGCTCCCACTACTCCAATTTTAATTTTATCCATGAAAATCAATTATCATTTAAAGGTTTAATTTGGTTCTTTTGCAAAGCTCCAGAACAGCTTGGGCATTTTGAAGGTGCCCGGTTTTGTGTGCATGAAAATTACCGATCCAATCGCACCCGGCCAAAGCGAAATCGCCGATCATATCAAGCGTTTTATGTCTTGCGCATTCATTTTCGAAGAGCAGAGTATTTTCAACAGGCCCTTCATCGCCGAAGACGAGAACATCGTTTGCGGAAACCCTGGTGCAAAGTCCTTTTGAAAGGAGATATTCCGCTTCTTTCAAAAGAAGGAACGTGCGGCAGCGCATAATTTCTTTTTCGAAAGAATCCGGGGTAAGCTCAAAGGAAAAGGATTGATCCGCGATGGGATGCTTTTCTCCATTCGGAACGGAATCGTAAAGGAGTGAATAGCCGAAAACAACCTCATTATTCAATGCGGGCCGAACTTCGATGAAAGTATCATTCGATCCGATTGAATCGGTGAAGTCGATGATCCGATAAGGTTGCTGCGCTTTTTGCGGAGCGATCCCCGCCTGCATTAAAGCATTGAAAAAGGGAGTCCCCGACCCGTCGAAGCCGGGAATTTCACTTCCATTGATTCGAATATCGCAATTGTCGATTTGAAGTCCTTTAAGGGCGGACATTACATGTTCGATCATATCGACCTGCGCATCGCCGCGCCGCAAACTGGTTTGTCGAGGTTTGTCGATACGAAATTCGACAAGAGCGGGGATGGGAAGCGAATCCGGGAGATCCGATCGAAAGAAACGGATTCCGGAATTTTCCGGGGCGGGCTGAAATTCCATGCGAACATCCTGTCCGCTCCAGAATCCGAAACCGTCCACATAAACACTATTGGCAATCGTATTTTGTTTTCTCATCAAAGCGACCGTCCAGAACTTTATAATTTAATACGGCAGATCCATTTCGGGAGATATTCCCCGCTCTTCCATTTGAAGCGGGAAGAGCGAATGATCAGGAATATCCGACGAAATCCGGGGCAGGATTATCTTGCGTTTGGAGCAAGAGTTCCCGGCTGAGCCTGCGGCTGCGCCTGATTGGAGATCGCACCCAGCGGATTTCCTTTCGGGGTTCCAACCATTTGAGCGAGAACGGCGATTACGTCCTGAGTGATTTCGCATTCCGGCCGGTTCCAAACGACCAGATTGTCCATTTCCTGGAGTGCGGCGATCTCTTCGGAAACATTTTTGCGATTGACCTTAAATTTTTGAAGAACGGTAATGATCCCTTTTTGGGCGGCAACTGTTTCAATCGCTGTTCTTACATCCTGAACGGCCTTGAATTGAAGTTTGGTTGCTTCGGCCTGGATTTTCTGCTGTTTTTCCAGAAACCCCCGTTCCTTTTGACGAAGTTCTTCCCGGATCGGAGAGATGGCCGCTTCATATTCCGGCGTTCCAATTTTATGTTCCTGAGCAAGAGCGGCTACCCTTTTTTGGCAATCCTGTTCAAAGCGGGTAAACTCCAGCTTTTCTTTTTGGAAAGATTGCTGAATTAAAGAGACCTGATCAACAATGATCGGATGTTTCTGCAAAACGCTCGGAAGATCGACAATTCCGATTAAAAGAGAAACCTGTTGAGCTTGAGCCGTATTGATCATTACAAACAGCGATACAACAATAGAGACAATAGACAAACGACAGAAATTTTTCACTTTTTTTCTCCCAGGTAGGTTCTATAAGTGTCTTTCGTTTTACCTTTCGATCAGATCCTTAAATATCGAAATTGTAAGGATTCAGGGCGAAAGAAAAAGAAAACACTGTTATTCGGTCCAATTTTCAATCGGACAAAAGTCGACATTTCGACACAACTCGCGTATTTTGACTTTTTTCCCTTAATGAGTAAAGACCAATTCTTTAAAAAAAGGGAATTTTTGAAAAAGAGAAAACAAGAAACGAAAAAACCCCCTCCAAAAAAGATAGAAGGGGTAAAATAGGTAAACAGTACTACTTTTCTGATCCCGTGATCCATTGATCGGCGAGCTGGAGATCCTTTTCTGATTTTCCGATTTGAACGAGTAATGGATTGCCCATAAAGGGAACTCCAAGAACATATTCGCCGAAAAGACCTTTCAGATTCTCTTTTTTGTATTCCAATGATTCCGGCTTGGTCCATTCAACGGCTTTTTCCGGAAGAGTGGAGACAATCATCAAGGTTTTTCCAGGATTATCGAGATCCTTGATCGCCAATCCAACCGGTTTTTTCCCGAAGGGTGTATTGGGAGAAGAAAAGATCTGGAAAGTGGTTTTCGAAGAAGGCTGGCCCGGATTGATCGATTGATAAATGGCGGGCATTTTTTCCAGCAGCTTAATATTGTTCGGACCATTCCAGGGTTCGTCCAGCTTAAACTGCTTGTAAAGTTCCTCTCCCTGCGGACCAAGCGCGGGAAGGAGAGCAACTCGCCAGCTCAGCAGCGGAGTTCCCTTGGCGTCTTTGATGGCGATCGGGGGATAAGCGTTGTTTTTGCTGAAGTACGCGGAAAAGTATTGCCCCAATCGGGCAAGCTGATTGCGCATTACTTCAAATTGCCGGACTTTCTGCATTTCATCCAGAGACTTGTTCATCTCCTTGAAGAAGGAGGTGAAAAATTGGGGGACTTCCGGGCTGTTCGGGAGGATCGCGGTCAATACAAGATCTTTTTCATTTTTATCAAGCTTGATCTTTTTGACAACGGAGCCGATTTCCTTCAAAAAAGAGGGAACGACGGCCTTGTCGGGAGTCTGCTTTTCCTGATTGGAGGCCTGTTGAACAAGATCCATCAGAGCTGCGGAAAGCTCAGTATTCACTGTATTGAGTCCCTCCATGGATTTTCCAGAGATATCCATTTGGAAAACGGGCTGGCCGTTTGGTGCCTGGGTATCAATCGTAAACAGAAGGGTATTTGCGTTTTGAGCAATTTGCTGCGCCAATTTTTGCGGTAAAAAAGATTGCGTGAACATTCCGGACGGATGTTCGTAATCATAGAAGAACGCAAAGTCGATTTTACTGGAATCAAGATGTCCGAGTCGGCCGGCAACCACTCCCCGTTTGTCGCCCGAAAGGGGAGAGAAGAACGATTCCAGCTCTTTTTGCGGAGCAACAAGAAAAACGACAGTATCCGGAGCGGGAAAGCAGAGTCCCAAGGTAAAGTCCTTGATTCGGGCACTTTGTTTGCCCTGTTCATCAAGCGGAAGAGCCAATTCCGTCGGCATCAGGAAAATATCGAATCCCCCCAATTTTGTTTTTTTCGACTTTTTGGAACCTAATCCATCGAACAATTTTGCTTTAAACGCTTCCTGATCGATCGGTTTGGATTTCTTCATCAGAATGGATTGAATGGGGAAAGGCATCGGTTTATCAATATCTTGATTGGTTTGATTGTTGATCAAGGAGACCAAAATCGTTTTCGAACTGAGAAGGAGAAGCTCCGTATCTCCGAACTCATTTAAAAAAGGGATCGGAGAACCGTAGGATTCCAGAAAACGAAGAACATCTTTGGAATCGGGATACTTCATGAATCGGATCGGACGGGTAATTTGCCCAAAGTGGGCGTTGGGGAGGATCCATTCTGTGGGAAGATTATTTTTACTTCCCAGCTCGCTCAATTTTTCTTCCGGGATAAGCCGGATCGTATCGTCCGCAAAAGAATTGATGATCGCGTTTTCTTCTGTTTGCGGATTCGCCGGAGTATCTTTTTGAGGAGAGCATCCGGCAAAATAAAATAAAAACGGCAACAGCGCGATCGCACGAATCAAGGTGAAATTCATTTTAAATTTTCCTGTCTAAGAAATGGATATGAAAAAAAGGGATTGATTATTTTCCGCCGCGGGAAGGTTTTTTTCCCGGGCGTTTAAGGGAGCCTTCTTTATGCACCCAGCCCTTTCCTTTTTTTTCCGGATCCGAAAAGCGCTTTTTCTCGACCGGTTTCTTTTCGGAAGATCGGAATTTGATCGGTTTTTTCTTTTCTCGCGGTTTATTGTCGACCCCGATATTTTCAACGGGAATTTCGATCGGTTTTCCTTCCAAGCGCATTTCATCGCGGCGTTTGATTTCCTCAAAGCGGCTTTTTTGGCAGCATTGGAGGATTACGCTTGGAAAGTCTGCGCCGGGATTCATGTATTCATCGAGCTTGCGCAGGGCAATTGTCCGGAGCAGCCCCAAGTGCCGGGATTCGCCCCGTTCGTCCACCCAATGTTGTCCTTTGATCATCAGAAGACGATCAAAAGCAAACCAGGAAGTCGAAAACATTTGGAGTAATTTGGGCATTTTGGATACGCCGCGAACTACGAGAGTATGAAAACGATGGACTTTCAGGAGTTCTTCCGCTTTCGCATACCAGATATTCGTTTCCAATCCGAGTTCGAGGAGCATATTTCCAACGGCTTCCGCTTTTTTCCCGGTAGAATCGCAAAGTTCCACGTTCAGATCCGGCCGCAAAATCGCAAGGGGAATCCCCGGTATCCCTCCTCCGGTTCCTACATCGAGAATGTGTTCTCCCTTTTGAAGAAGATCCGCAAGATGCAATGTATCGATAAGATCCCTGGAGACAAATTTTTCATAATCTGTATGTCGGGTCAAATTCAGATGGGCATTTTTTTCCCAAAGAAGAGAGCAGTACTTTTCCAATAATTCGATTTTTTTGGGGGAAATTTTAATCTCATATTTTTTTAAAATGTCGGACAGCGACATCTCATTCATCTGTTCCATAAAAATTTTTATCCGTTTCTTGTAAAAGGAGAGAAAAAACAATGTACACATCATTTATATCAGGATTCTTCAATCCCACAATATTTATTATATCATTTTAGGGAAATTTTTCAAGAAACGGCTAAATTTTCATTCTTCGAAGGCAATTGTAATTGACGCGCTGGAGTCTTCTTCGATTTTGGACGAGAGATCTTCAAGCGCTTTATCGACGGAACCAAGATCTTTGTCGATCTCTTCCAGTTTTTTGAGAATTTGATCTTCACCGGGCGAAGGCGCATTATACAAGGCGGAGACCTCGTTCAGAATCATTTGATTATTAACTCTTTTTTCAGATGTCCAAAGTGCATTTGCGGATTGTATTTTTTCATCAGCCTGTTTTTCAGTGATCGGATTAAGATCTTTTGAGAGATCTTCTTCTGATTCTTCGACGAATGATGTTTTTAAGGAGTGGTGATCGGAAAAGGATTCCATTTTTTCAATTCGCGAAAGCAATTGCGGATAATTCCTTTTTTCGTTCCCTTGCTCTATGATTGGATTCAAATTTTCGGAGAATTCTCTTTCCTGGTCCTCAAAAGAAGAAACTTTTAAGGGAAGATGATCCGGTAAGGACTCAAGATTTTCTATTCTGGTCCGCAGTTGGGAATAATGATTATTTTCAGGGGCTCCTTCTGATGATTCCGGATTTGTCCAGTCTGCAGTGCGAGCGCTTTCAATGCTGTCCAGAGTATCAGGAGCGGAGTCGGTTTGTACCGGTTGATTTGTCTCTTTTTCTTTGGCCGCCTTTTGGGCTTTAAACAGGATATCATTTTCTCTATCCTGTTTATTTTCATCTCTTTTTTGTTCCTGTATTTTTACTTTTGCGTCTTTCTCGATCTTTGCAAGAGCTTCCGCTTTGATCTTGGATTCGTTGAAATTCCAGATTTCCGGCGGGTTTTCTTCGTCGAACAGGGGATCGTTCGACGAAAGGGTATCGGAATCCAAAATGGGTAAATTTTGAGAGGCCATTTGAATAAAATTCCTCGTTTTTTGGACAAGGGCTTTTATTTTTGCCAATTCAGGAAAAATTTGTTTTTTTTCAGGTATTTTGTTCATGGATATTCGGCTCCGGGTAAGAGGAAGGTTTATTACGGAAACAGATCGGATACAAAGAGTCCGTTCTCCAAGACGATATCACAAAAAATCCGTGAAATCAAGAGTCAACGAAGAGATTGCGGACTGTTCATGTTTAAGAAAATCATTATAATGATCTCTGAATGCAAGGAGAATGGGGAAGTGGATCGAAAGAAACAGGAATCGCACAAAGTGGAGGAAGGGTTTGAACTTCCGGACGGATTTCGGACGGTGGAGAAAAAGTCGGCCGGATCGTTTTTGAGTGCTGAGCTGGAAGAGATCGTAAGGAACTACCGGCGCGCCGCGGAGAAGGTGCGGACTTTTCCCAAGAAGCCGGGGGTCTATTTGATGAAAGACGGTGCGGAACGGGTCATTTATATCGGAAAAGCAAAGAACTTGAGAAATCGGGCGGGAAGCTATTTTCATCATGGTGCGCTGGAGGATCCCCGAACTGCCCCGATCGTTAATGAAATCCGGGATATCGATTTTATCGAAGCCGAAAGCGAAGTGGAAGCGATTCTTATGGAAGCTCGGCTGATCAAGGATATTCAGCCAAAATTCAATCGGGACTTAAAAGACGACAAAACCTTTCCTTACTTGCAGATCACCAATCGGGAAGATTATCCTCGTGTAATGATCACAAGGACTCCCAAGGAGTCGGGAACACTTCTTTTTGGACCTTTTCCGAGTGCTTCCTTATTAAGGGGAACACTCCAGGTTTTGCAAAAAATATTTAAATTTCGTACTTGTACTTTGAATATCAAGGAGGGGGATGATCGCTGGGAATGCTATCGGCCCTGTATTCTCGCGTCGATCGGTCAATGCAGCGCTCCTTGCCACTTCGGGATCCCGCGGGAAATTTATCGAAGAAATATTCGGCGATTAAAGGAATTTTTGAACGGAGATCGGAAGAAAGTATTACGCGATCTTCATAATGAAATGAAAGACGCGGCGGAAGAGCGGCGATATGAACGCGCCGCAGAATTAAGGGATCAGATCCAATCTCTTGAAAAACTCAAGGAACGGGGAAATCTTGAACGCGATGTTCAGCCGGAAGCCTTTCAGATTGATCCCCGCCGCGGGGTCCTTGCGTTAAAAAAGCTCTTAAAGCTGGAGGAGATCCCGAGATTGATCGAAGGAGTGGATATCGCCCATCTCGGAGGAGAAGATACCGTTGCTTCTCTCGTCCGATTCCAGGATGGACTGCCGTTCAAAAACGGATATCGGCGCTATAAGATCCGATCCGTATCGGGAATTGACGATTTCGCGTCGATCGCGGAAGTGGTGGCCCGGCGATTTGCGATTGAAGATCCGAATAATCCTCCTCCGGACATTCTTCTTATTGACGGAGGAAAAGGACAGCTTCACGCCGCTTGCCGCGCTCTGGAAACCGCAAAAGTAAAGCCAAAGGTAATTCTGTCGCTTGCGAAAAGGGATGAAGAGATCTTTCTTCCCGATCAAGAGGAGCCGATTCGCTTGAGCCGGCATTCCTTTGCCCTTCGTTTATTGCAGTATGTGCGGGATGAGTCCCATCGGTTTGCGCAGCATTATCACCATTTATTACGAAAAAAATCAACGTTCGGAGATTCATGAGATGTCCAGAATACCGATATCGGATTTTACGGATCACCGTCTTGCCCCTTATTGCAATCTTCGGGAACGGACATTACGGGGAGAATCGATCTTTATCGCGGAAGGAAAGCTGGTCGTCGAGCGTTTGCTCCGGTCTCCTTATGAAGTGGAATCCATCTTGACGGCGGAAGAGAATCTGCAAAATCGGGAGATCTTTGATCTCGTTGATGAAAAAATCCCGGTTTTCGTTGCGGATCGAAAAATCATGATTGATCAGATCGTCGGTTTTGAATTTTATCAGGGAATTTTGGCCTTGGGAAAACGGCCCTGTCTGAAAACTTTTTTTGACGGAATGGACACTTGGAAAAAAACAGACAGAAGCCGGCAAGGATCCGCCTGGGTCGTTCTTCCGGATGCGACGAAGCCGGATAATCTGGGATTGGCCTTTCGGGCGGCGGCCGCTTTGGATGCCGCCGGTGTCGTCCTCGGGGAATCCTGTTGTGATCCTTTTTCAAGAAGAGCGCTCCGGGTCTCCATGGGCGGGATTCTTCAGCTTCCGATCTGGTGTGCGGATCACTTGTTCGATGAGATGAAAGAGATTCGCAAAGAATATTCACTTCCTTTTTACGCGACTGTTCTTGATCCGGATTCGGTACTTCTTCCCGATATCGATCGTTGGCCGAATGAAGCCGCGTTTCTTTTTGGAAATGAATACTCAGGGCTTTCCAGGGATCTTATTGACTTTTGCGATAAAAAAATCATAATTCCAATACGGCCGGATGTCGATTCTTTGAATCTCGGTGTTTCTGTCGGCATTTTTTTATATGAATTTAATCGGAGGAGAATCCATGATCGATCTTCGGACGGGAATAGGACATGATACCCATCGCCTTGTCGAGGGAAGATCTTTGCGGCTGGGCGGTATTGACATCCCTTTTGATCGGGGACTGGACGGACATTCCGACGCGGATGTTCTGATCCATGCGATTGTCGATGCTCTGCTTGGCGCCGCCGGATTGGGAGATATCGGACAGATCTTTCCGGACACCGATCCCAAAAATAAGAATCGGGATTCCGCAGAGTTCCTTCTGGAAGCGGTTCGACTCCTGAACGATCGCGGATTCCGGATCCTTAACCTCGATACGATCTTATTTGCCGAAAAACCCAAGTTGGGGGATCATCGTCCAAAGATCCGGCAGCGGCTCGCCGATCTTTTGCAGCTGGATCCGGATCGGATCAATATCAAAGCAAAAACCGGAGAGAAGATCGGAATCATCGGACGGGAAGAGGCGATTTCCGCGGAAGCGATTGTATTGATCGAAAAAAATTTGAAAGGAACGGGAACAACATCATGAACAAAAATAAAAAACGGCCTTCCCGTTTATCTTTGACCGCGGTTGGAATTGGCTTGATCCTGATCCTTTTGGCATTGGCTTTTTTCTTCCATATCGGAAAAGAAAAACCGGATCCGGAACTTTTCAACGCGAAGGATCTGGAGCAGACGGAAAAATGTCTGTCGATTTGGCCCGATTACCGGGACATTGAGATCCCCTGTAATATTGCTCCGATCAATTATGAAATTCGGGAAGGAGATTCCGGTACCCGATTCATTACCCGGCTTTCCTCCGAAAAAGGAGATCCGATCTTTTGTGAAGGAAAAACAGTGCGGATCCCGGAAAAGGAATGGAAAAAACTTCTTGCCGAAAATGCGGGAAAACCTCTGAAGATCGATACGGTTTCCCTGTCCGAAAAAGGAAAAACGCAATATAAAACGATCATCAATAAAATTTCATCGGATCCGATTGATCCCTGGATCGTCTATCGGCTGATCGAGCCGGGCTATGAATTTTTTCGGGAGATCACTTTAAATCAGCGCTGCGTGGAGTCCTTTCGTGAAGAGGCTTTTGTGCGGAATACGGCGATGACCGAACAGATGTGCGTCAACTGCCATTCTTTCCAAAATCGGGAAACAAAACGCTTCCTTTTTCATACAAGGAACAAACATGCGGGAACGGTTCTGGTTGAAAATGGAAAAGCGCACAAGGTCGATCTGAAGCCGAATGAGCTTTTTTCCGCCTGTACGTATCCCGCCTGGCATCCGAGCGCCAATCTGATCGCGTTTTCGGTAAACAGTACTTTTCAGGCCTTTCATCTTATTTCAAAAAATCGGATTGAAGTAATGGACAGCCGATCGGATTTGATCCTTTATGATCCGCAAAAGAATGAGATCCGGCCCATTCTGCAAACAGACGAGGATTTTGAGACGTTTCCTTCCTGGTCGCCCGACGGCAAGTATCTTTATTATTGCAGTGCTCATCTCGTTTTAAAGGATAAAAACAGGGCTTTTCAGATTTCAGATGAGGAAGGATCCCCGGAAAAGAAAGATGGTTCTTCCCTGGAACGATCCGAATTTTATGAACGATACAAGGAATTCAAATATGATCTGATGCGGATCCCGTTCGATATTGCGTCCGGAAAATTCGGGAAGCCGGAAAAAGTGATTGACGCGGCGGGAATGAACAAAAGCATTGTCCATCCCCGTGTATCGCCGGACGGCCGGTATCTTATGTTTACCATGTCGGAGTACGGGACCTTTCCGATTTGGCATCGGGAGAGCGATCTTTATTTGCTGGATTTATCCTCCAACAAGATCCGGGCTCTTGATGAAGTGAACAGTGAAGAGTCGGAAAGCTATCATACATGGGATTCGTCCGGCCGATGGTTTGTGTTCAGCTCGCGAAGAGACGATGGATCCTATACACGGCTCTATTTTGCGCATTTCGATGTCGAGGGCAGGATCTCCCGGCCATTTCTTCTTCCGCAGGAGCATCCGGCGCGGAACATTCATTTGATGAAATCGTTCAATGTTCCGGAAATTGTTCGAGAGCCGATCACGATTCCTTTTAAGGATTTGAAAAAAGAAGCGAATTTGATCTTTCCGGAAGAAGCGAAATTTGTCAAGTAAACAGATTTCGCGGCAAGGCTGCCGGCAGCTTTGAGAAAAGGATATTCTGCCCGGAGCGTTCTCCGCATCCGGGCAAAAAGAAAACCTTTGTATCGGTTTATTTACTCATTTTCCTTGTGTTCGATGATCTTGTAATAGGAATCGTACTCAAATTCGGGGCTGTTGTCGTTATCATGGCAGGAAAAACAGACTTTTTTGGCATTTTTCCCGAGCTGCATTCCCTTTCGGATCTGATCCTGAAGATTTTCATCTTTTCCCATCTCCGCTTCGATATGCCTTGATCCGGGCCCATGGCAGCTTTCACACCCCACATTTTCCAAATGAGGAGTTGTCTTTTCCGATTCGAATCCTCCCGCATAGGGGAAGTATCCGGTTCCATGCCATCCGACGACATGGCAGCTGATGCACTCCGGATCGAAATCCCGGGGAGGATCGGCGGTTTTTACAAGGGAATTCCATGCAGTGGAATGCTTGTTCCGTCTCCAGATCCGATAGGATTCCTCATGACAGGATTCGCATTTTGCGGATCCGACATAGGATCCGAGCGCCGCCTGATAAGGAGATTCGACAAGACTGAGTCCGAGTCCGTTCTTGTATCCTTTTTCCGTGATCAGGGTCTTCAGTATCTTTTGATATTCTTCCATAAGAAGATGGACATCTTTGGATTGTTCGAATCGGGAATCAAGGGCAACCCGCTGATACTTAACCGGATGAGCCGGATCGCTGTACAAGCCGAGGACCGCCGTGTATTTTCCTTTTTCACCAAGTTCAATGAGATATTGATCCGTATTGATCTTTCTCAATTCGGCGGGCGGCGTACTCGGGGAATCAGATGTAATGATAATGCTGAATTCGGGAAATTTCGCCGCAAGATCAATCGTTTCCTTTTCCGTTCCGTGAACGATCAGGATCAATTTATCGCATTGAGCTTCCTTGAGTTCGGGAAGGATCTCTTTCAATTTTTGCGCGGGATCTTCGATCAGAATATTTTCGTCCCGATGGCTGAGATCTTCGTTCGGAACGACGACCGAGGTAACACCGATCCGCATTCCGTTCTGATCGATCACTTTATAAGGAAGCGTGTATAATCGATGAAAACTGTAAACCGCAACGTTCGCCGAGAAGAAAAGACTCGGTTCTCCCAGCCCGGAAGGCGCGGTAAAAGTAAGAAGAAAATAGGCGGGAAATTTCAGTTCGTTGGCTCCAATGGAAATCGCGCGATAATTCATCAAATGGAAGGCGTTGACCGCCATGTCGAATTTCAGCTCTTTTTGAACACCGAATCCGTCGGCAACTTGGCCTGCGTCGATACTCGCGATGGGCCAGTCTTTCGCTTCAAGGTCCCGGATAAAAGAATGGCGGCGGCTCAGACCGCCTTTCATCCGTTCCATTCCGGCGCACCCGCACGGTTCAATATATCCGTTAAGCAATCCGGAAAGGACCAGAGCCAATCGGGGCTTTTCCCAACCGACAAAGTATTCCCCGTTTTCCGCAATCGGATCGTATTTCTTTTTGGAGTCGGCAGCGTTTCCTTTGACCTCTTTTACGTCTTTGGGGACAGCGGACTTTTCGCTCGCCGGTTTTGCGGAAGGAAGGGGCAATACCGGAGCTCCTGCTGCCGGAGCAGGATTCGAAACTTTTACTGCGGAAACCTTTGCGCTCGGTGTTTTAGCGCCGGGAAGTGCGGAATCAATTCCGGAAGGTTTGGTATGGATCTCGGTTTCCTTCTCCTGCTTTCTGAAGACCGGTTTCTTGACGGGCGCTGCCGTTTCCTGCAAGGAAAGGGAACCTTTTTCCTTTACCTTCTTTTCGGATTCCAGAAATTGAAGGCGGGTTTGGCCGGGAGCGGGATCGGCACCCTGAACAAAAGGGCGAGGGAGCAGGTATTCTCCAGCCAAAATCATGGACATCAATGTCCCCAAAACGATGAATAATTTATTTTTCATAATGCTAATTGTAATAATTGTTGATTAAAATTTTTATCGATGCCAGCATCAACGATCTCTTATCCTTTTATCAATACGATTAAGATCCCTGATCATTTTTTCCCTCAAAAGGGCCGGATCATTAATCGCGTGAAAGACTTCAATATTGTGCCGCCAGTTTGTGCGGTGCCGGCGATCGTAAACGATTTCTCCTTCGGTAAGAACACCGAGAATTTCCACTTCGCAAGCCGCGTATTTCGTTTCAAACAGAGAGGGCATAAAAACGGCGTAAAAGGCCGCTAATTCATGCAAGCATACACTTTCCATTCCGTAATACTGCCGGAAAGAACGGAACAGGGAAACGAAAATATGCTGAACAAAAGCGCCAAACGGCTGTTCGGAAGAGGGCAATTCCTTGAGGATTTCAACGGAAAAGCGGAGCTGATCGGCGAGATCCAGTGGAATCAGGGTTTTTGTGCCGGGTGATCGAAAAACGAATTGGGCGGCTTTGGGATCCGAGTAGATATTGAATTCCGCAGAGGGGGTAATATCGCCCGGACAGTTGTAAGTTCCGCCGCCTATATAAAGGCGTTTCATCAGACGCGGGATCTCGGGATCCCGTCGAAAGGCGCGGGCAACGTTCGTTAAAGGACCCAGCGAGAGTATGGATACTTCTCCCGGATGATTCCGAACGGTATCGCAAATCACTTTTTCTGCCGCGATAGGTGTTCTTCTCTCCGCGACCGGAAGTTGAAATCCGCCAAGACCGTCGGTTCCGCCGAAAGAGTTGGTTTCAAAATTAAAACCTTCATCGGCATCTTCTCCCATCCCCATTCGAGGCAGCTTGGGAGGATCCAGCAGTTCGACGATTCCGCGAATATTCCGCGCCGATTGCTGAGGAGAAACACGTCCGCCGACCGAAGTCAACGCAACGATTTCCACCTCCGGCTCGAAAAGTGCAAGACTCAACACAAGCGCGTCCTGCATTCCCGGATCGATGTCCAATATGAGCTTTTGCACCATTGCTGTTTTATTCCTGATCCTTCTGGAACGATTTTCTTCACGGCTCCCGCGATTGATCCGGATTCCTTTGCCTGATCAAACCGTTTTGCCCGATATACTTCCGGGAGCCCGGGCTTCCAGCCCGCATCCTCTTTGTCTTTACGATGTTTTCTGAACCGGACCGGAACAGAAAACAGGGTTTTTAGGAACGCCCTTTTGTTTATTCTCTATTCCCTACGTGGATCAGCATCTCTTTCGAAATATTGATCTGTTTGCGAGGCCGGAAGTTCGGTTTTTCATCGCGAATCTTTGGCGAAAGGTCAAAATGACCCTTTTCCCTGTTCATTATACACAATTTTAGGTTTTATTTTTACCCCAATTTTACCATCCAAGAAAAATTTTATGCGAATTTATAAAAAAAAACCGTTTTCCCGTTGTTTTTGAGAGAGAAAACCTTTATAATTATGAATAATTGAACCAACAAGGTAAAATAGGTAATTAAAGTAAAGGAGATTAAATGAAAAATCAATGGTCGCGCCGTCAACTTCTTGGATCCGCTCTTCTCGGAGCAACTGCTTTTGCACTCCCGGGACAATCTGAAGGAAAAGATGCGGAGAAATTCGTAAAATCAAAAGACTTTAAAGGGAATATTCGCCAAGGAGTATCGCGATGGTGCTTTGGCAAGATCCCGTTGGATGAGCTTTGCCGTTCATGCAAAGATATGGGAATTACGGGAATCGATCTCGTTAAGCCCGATGATTGGGAAGCGGTCAAAAAGAACGGAATGGAAGTATCGATGGGAAGCCTGCCGGGAGTCAACATTCCGGATGGGATCAATGATAAGGCAAATCATGAAAAGGTCATCGCCGTTTATGAAAAGTATATTCCGATCGCGGCGGAACTCGGAATCCCGAATCTGATCTCTCTTTCCGGCAACCGAAGGGACATTGATCCGGAAACCGGAATGAAAAACTGCTGCGCCGCTCTGAAGAAGATCATGCCGCTTGCCGAAAAGTACAAGATCACGATCAACATGGAACTTCTGAACGCCAAAGATCACAAAGATTATATGTGCGATAATACCCTTTGGGGAGTCGAACTTTGCAAAATGGTCGGAAGTCCGCGTTTTAAACTGCTCTATGATATTTATCACATGCAGCGAATGGAAGGCGATATTATTTATACGATCCGGACATACAACGAATTTTTCGGACATTATCACACCGCCGGCTGTCCGGGCCGAATGGATCTGGATGATCAGCAGGAACTTTATTATCCGCCGATCATGAAGGCGATTCTGGAAACGGGATTCAAGGGATTTGTCTCTCACGAATTCCGCGCGAAAAACGGATTGAAATCCCTTTACGACGCGGTTTGCCTTTGCGATGTCTGATCCGAAAACGATCATTCTTCTCGCAACGTACAATGAAATGGAGAATCTGCCGGATCTGGTGGATTCTCTGATTCATACATTGCCCGGCGCGGATATTCTTGTTGTCGACGATCATTCTCCCGACGGAACCGGAGACTGGATCGATGAAAAAAGAAAATCCGAGGCCCGTCTATTTTGCATTCATCGATCCGGAAAGAACGGATTGGGATCCGCGGTGATTGAGGCGCTTCAATTTGCGATTGATCACAAATACGATTTCGCGGTAAATATGGACGCTGATTTCAGCCATCCGGCGGATCGGATCCCGATGATGATCGATCGAATGAACAAGGAAGTAAACGGATCTTTGCCTGATATAGTGATCGGATCCCGATACATATCGGGCGGCGGAATACAGGGATGGTCTTTAAAGCGAAAACTGATGAGTCGAGCGATCAATTTCTTTGCCCGGCTCATGCTCGGATTGAAAACGAAGGACAACAGCGGATCGTTCCGGTGCTATCGGATCTCTTTTTTAGAGGATTTTGATTTTAAATCGATTCGGTCCCGGGGCTATTCTTTTTTTGAGGAATTTCTTTTCCGGCTTAAACGCAAAGGAGCGTCTTTTGCGGAGATCCCGATTCTCTTTACGGACCGGACGCGAGGAGAGTCCAAGATCAATCGAAAGGAAGCGATTACGGCGGTTTGGATTCTTTTTTCACTGGGAATGAAATCACTGTTCAGTAAACGCTGATCCAGGTTCCACCGTTTGGGGGTAGAAGATATTTCTCTAAACAATTTTATTTTATCCGGATTCAGTTTAAATCGATAGGATGAAATTATTCAAAATCGAACATACTTCTCACAGACAATGCAGTGCCGAAAAAAGACAAAACATCGTGTCGATTTGAGAACACGATGGGAATCCAAGCGCTGGGATGGGCCCACCCGGAGGTAAAGCCGCAGCTCTGATTGGACCAGCATCGGAGATGCGGCACCATGCATAACCCCACGCGTAAGCGTGGGGTAAGTACACCGAGATCCAAGAGCATCGGAGATGCGGCACAAAAACATATAGAAAAAACAATGATTTTTGAGAAGACCGGGAAAGCAGAGAAAAACATCGATACCGAAAAGACAGCGGCGAAGCCGCATACGGAGGGCGGTCATCTTGGCCGCCCCGAGTGATGATAAATCCCTAAAGACGTTGTGATTCGAACGAAAATGATTTTAGAAAATTTGGTTCTTTTTGCACTGCGCTTACAGCGCGCTGTTTTTTTGGGGGCCGTTGACCCGGGGTGCCGCACAAACATTTCATGTTTGTGCTCTGCCCCGGGCTGGAATGCACTGCCCCTATCGGGGCGCTGATTATTGGTAATTCCAAACGGGTTAAGTAATATCGCTTATCCCCGGCGGCAGCGCCGCCGCTTCTGTGATAAACGCGGAGTTTATAAAAAACACAATCTCCCATTAAACCGGGGAATCCGAGAAAAATAAAGATCCCCGAACACGGTTCGAACCCGAGCGCTGGGACGGTGCCCATCTTGGGCACCCGGCGGCGAAGCCGCCGTGGTCGAAGAGTTGGAATCTCTAAAAAACGCGGTGATTCGAATCACGAAGATTTTAGGGAATCCCCGGTTGTTCTTTTTGCACTGCGCTTACAGCGCGCTGCTTTTTGGCGGCATGTTGACCCGGGGTGCCGCACAAACATTTCATGTTTGTGCTCTGCCCCGGGCTGGAATGCACTGCCCCTATCGGGGCGCTGATTATTGGTAATTCCAAACAGGTTAAGTAATATCGCTTATCCACGGCGGCAACGCCGCCGCTCTGTGATGGAGTTGGAATCTCTAAAAAACGTTGTGATTTGATTAAAATTTGAACCACGATCTCCCGAACGATGTTGATTCCCTAATTCCGTTCGCTTCGCTCACTCCATTACGGGCTTGCGATCGGCTGCGAGGCGCCGCTTCGAGCCCCGTTCTGTGCTTTGGATCTTTTTGCGCTGCGCTGTAAGCGCAGTGCAAAAATCGAGTTGAAATTTCTAACAGAGATAATCACCCATTAACCCAAAGGCGAAGGCATATACGAAAAGGCCGAGCAATAAGACGAGAAGGAGATCAATGAGGACGGTGGGGACACTGGAGACAATGGCGATATTGAGGACAAAGGCCCCTGTCCCGTTCACCAGTCGCCAAGGTCCCCTGTGTCATCAATGTCCCCATTGCCGGGACACCGTACATTCGTTATTCGAACATTTATTCAAATCTCGAGGATTTTAAAAAATTTTCGGTTTTTTTCCACTTTTTTTGACTTTTCTTGACAATAAATTGTTTGACTTCTAGTAAGTTTTTTGTATACTGCAATCAATTGTTTTGAATCATGAGCGGAAATTCCGATATTGATCGAGAATGTCTTTGCGTGATCAATTTAAAATATTTCGACTTAACAAGGTTGGAAGTATCCAAAATTCTCCGTGCCTTCGAGGCTTTGTGTGATAATGAATCAGAGCGGGATCTGAAATGGTTAATCACCATTTCAGATCCCGTTCCGATTCATTATTCATTATCACACGGCGCCTTCACAGAGAGGCGACAAACGTCCGGATAAGCTGCCGCAAGACCAGCCTCGAAGAGTTGGCACCATACATAAACCCACGCGTAAGCGTGGGTAAGTACTTAGACTCTTATTTCGGTCCTCCAAGATATCGCAGACCACGGGGAACGCCCGGCTTCATTCCGCGCCAAGGAGTTGGAATATTGCAGTTCGACTGTAAAAGTTTTCGATAAACAAAATAAAGAAGCAAACAGCCAGCACCGGCAACAAAAAACCAGGAAATCGGATACGAAAGTACAAGATTCTCCATCGTTCGATGATGAGGAAATATCGCGATCACCCACCAGACCCGGAACAGACAGGCTCCGACCAGTGAGATCACGGCCGAGGTAAATGAATAGCCCAGCCCGCGGAGTCCGCCGCTCGCAACATCCATGCACCCGCACAATCCATAGGTGGTAAACAGAATTTTCATCCGCAAAAGTCCCCATGCGATGACTTCCGGATCCGGATTGAACAGGGAAAGGATCGGACGGCCCAGCAGATAGAATCCCCATCCCATTACAGAACAGGCGACTGCCGCACAAAAAAAGCAGCCGTAAAACGATCTCAAAATCCGCTTGTACTTCTGTCCTCCAAGATTTTGCGCGACAAAGGAAATGACCGTTTGATGAAACGCGAACGATCCGACGTAAACGATCCCTTCGAGTCCAAGAACGGCGGTTGTTCCCGCCATCGCAAGCGGCCCGAACGAGTTGATCGACGACTGAATGATCATGTTCGAAATGGCAAAACAGGAACTTTGCAGCCCGGCGGGAACGCCGATCTTCAGAATTTCCCGGAACATTGCCCGATCAATTCCGATCTCTTTGAGCCGAAAAGCGCAATATCCTTTTGACTTCAGCAGGGTCCTCAAGATTAGAATCGCCGCGATTCCATGGGAAATGGCCGTTGCCAAGGCAACTCCGCCGACATTCATTCCGCAAACGATCACAAAGAACATATTCAGAACGACATTGATGATTCCCGCGATTACGAGAAAAACAAGAGGACGTCGGGTATCGCCGACCGCACGCAAAACGGCGCAGCCGAAGTTGTAAAGCATAATAAACGGTATCGCGCAAAAGCAGATCCAAATATAAGTGCACGAAAGAGGAAGGATCTCGTCCGGCGTCTTCATAAGAATAAGGAGCGGTTTTGCGACCGCAAGTCCCAGGATCATGAGTCCGAATCCGCCGTAAAGGGCAATCGCCATTGATGTATGAACGGCCTTTCGGGCACTTGCCGGATTATTGGCTCCGAAGAATTGCGCAACAAGGACGTTCGATCCAATCGATAATCCGATAAAGAGATTGATAACCAGGGAGTTCAGATTCATCGTTGCGCCCACTGCGGCCATCGCGTTGTAATGGGCATAATGTCCGATAATGATCAGATCCGCCGCGTTGAAAAGCAACTGAAGGATATAAGTCGCCATCAGGGGAAGGGCAAAGAGCACGATCTTCCCGAAAAGGGGACCGCGGCACATATCAATTTCGTACTTATTGGGGGATTCTGCTGTCTTCATGGATTCCGTTCACTGTCAATTTCAATTTTTCAATATCGCCGGATTGCAGCGCGTCGATATTTTTGCGAATGAGATCCGAATCCCAGTCCCACCAACGAAGCTGTAAAAGGGCTTCGATTACCTCTTCGGAAAATCGTTTGCGGATCGGTTTTGCCGGAATTCCGCCCACGATCGTATAAGGAGGGACGTCTTTGGTTACCAGAGCCCTGGTTCCGATAATCGCGCCGTCGCCGATCGTGATCCCCTGCATGATCATCGCTTCGTATCCGATCCAGACATCGTTTCCGATCACGATATCGCCTTTGTTGTCCCAGGCTTCCGTAATTCTTTCGACCGGAAGGCCCCATTGCTCGAAAAAGATGGGGAAAGGGTAGGTTGCCAGCGATTTTGCCGTATGATTGCTCGTTGTAAAGAGAAATTTCGCTCCGCAGGCGATGGAACAGAACTTCCCGATGATCAGTTTTTCCTTATTGATCGGATAATGATAGAGAACATTATTTTTTTGAAAATCCCGCGGATCGTTCACAAAATCGTTGTAAAAGGAGTATTCTCCGGCTTCGATGGCCGGATCCGTGATCACCGAACGAAGTTCGACGATCGTTTTGTCGTTGGGACGGGGATAAAAGGTCCGTTTTTCTTCCTGCATCGTATTTTTCTCCGAATTCCGGGAAATAGAGGGGTTTAATATCTACAGGACTATTATATATGGGAAAGAATATTATCCGAGGGGGATCCCCCCTTGTTGATGAGTCTTATTTCGGATATAATGGAGATTCTGTTTAATGGTGTTTTTGTTTCCAGAGTGCATCCCCGGACGGGTTTTTCACTCGGGAAATATTCGATAAAGTAAAGAAAATTCAAGGGGTGAATGATGCGACGTCTTTTAATCGCCGGAAACTGGAAAATGAACATGAAGCTTGACTCGGCCAAAGCGCTGGCGCAGGGTCTTAAGGAAAAAGCGGCGGGCGTATCCGAAGTGGATATCGCAATTTGTCCGCCGAGTCTTTATGTTCAGCCGGTTGGAGCCATTGTCAACGGATCCAATGTTGGCCTTGGTGCCCAGAATGCCTATTTTGCCAAGGCGGGTGCTTTTACCGGCGAACTGGAAATGGCGATGTTGACCGATGTCGGCTGCCAGTACGTGATCCTTGGACATAGTGAACGACGCCATATCCTCGGCGAATCCAGTGAATTCATCAATTTGAAGGTTCGCGCCGCTTTGAAGGCCGGTCTGATCCCAATCGTCTGTGTTGGGGAATTGGAAGCCGAACGGGACAATGGGGTTACCAACGACGTGAATCGCCGTCAATTCGATGGATCTTTCTCCGGTGTTTCCGCCGAAGAAATGAAAAAATGCGTAATCGCTTACGAACCGGTTTGGGCTATCGGAACCGGAAAGGTCGCTACCCCGGATCAAGCGGAAGAAGTTCACGCCTTTTTGCGCGGTCTGATCGTCGAAAAGTACGGTAAGGAAGTTGCCGATGTCGTTCGTATCCAGTACGGCGGAAGCGTTAAGGCCGGAAATGCAAAAGAACTCCTTTCCAAGCCTGATATTGACGGGGCTCTGGTTGGCGGCGCTTCTTTGAAGGTCGACGATTTCATGGGAATTATCGAAGCGGTTCGCGCTTTGTAATCCCTTCCGGACAATTGAATATGATTTAATGAGGATCAAGTCGGGTCGGAATCTTTTTGAGCGATTCCGTCCCTTTGATCGTTAATTTTTTTAACAAACAAACCCAAAAACGGGAAAATACAATGGCCGGTTTTTTACATTTTGTCTTGTTCACCTGCATGATTCTGTTAAGTTTCTTCATGATCCTGATCATCCTGATCCAGCGCGGTAAAGGAGGCGGACTTGTGGGAGCTTTCGGAGGAATGGGAGGACAAAGTGCGTTTGGCACCAAGTCAAGCGATGTTTTTGTAAAGATCACCGTAATTACGGCGATCATCTGGTTCGTACTTTGCGTTGGCGGACGACACATCCTCTCCCTCAGTACGGAAGATGCCGCTCCGGTAAGCGGACGAAGAACGGCTCAAGCTCCTGTCAATCCGACCCCGAACGCAATTGCTCCGGTTAAAAATGCGGATCAGAACGCTCCCGCCGCTGCCCCTGCTGCTTCGACACCTGCGCCAGCTCCTGCTGCCGCACCTGCCCCGGCACCGGCAACTTCGGCCCCGGCTGCTCCTGCGGCATCAGCACCAGCTCCTGCGGCGCCCGCCCCGGCTTCTCCGGCAAAATAATTGCATGGAATCGGTTATTTTCGGACTTGATATTTCCTGATTTATAGGAGATCCGATCTTGATAGCGAGCATGACGGGGTTTGGCGAGGCCCAAACCGTTCATAAAGGTTTAACGATTCGTTCCGAACTCAAAACGATCAATAATCGATATTTAAAGACGACTCTGCGAATACCGGAGTCTTATTCTTTTCTTGAATCTCAGGTGGAAAGTTGGCTCAAAAACCGGATCGTTCGGGGAACGGTTATTCTGTCCCTGAAAATTCGGGAAGAGAGTCCGCGATCGACCGCGCAGATCGATATTCCTCTTTTAAAGAGCTATCTTTTGCAGACGGATCGGTGTCTTTTTGAGCTTTCTCAAGAAGGAATGATGAACAATTCCTCGATCGGATCCATCGCCGATTATTTGGCTCTTCCGGGAATCATTCGTGAAGAGACTTCGGAAAATGACGATGAAGAGACCTATAAAAACGATCTTTGGCAAAAAATCGAAGAAAACCTTGAGCTTTCCCTGATCAGTTTGCGAAAGACAAGGATCGAAGAAGGCGCCCAAATGGAAAAGGCTCTTCGTTCGAATTTGTCTCTTTTGACCGATGAGATCACGGAGATCGAAAAACTCGCGCCGGGCGTTGCCGAAAATTACCGCGCCCGATTATCGGAACGGATCGAAAATATCATGTCGGAAAATAATTTGCCGACATCTCCCGCCGATCTTGTTCGGGAAGTGGCCCTGTTCACAGACAGAGCGGATATTTCGGAAGAGATCGTTCGTTTTCGGTCGCACCTTCATCAGTTCGATCTTGCGCTTCAAGAGGAAGAGAGCTGCGGTAAAAAGCTTGATTTTCTCACGCAGGAGATGTTCCGCGAAGTCAATACGACCGGAGCGAAAGCCAATTCGCACGAGATCACAAATCATGTCGTTTTAATGAAAACGATCATTGAAAAGATCCGTGAGATGGTGCAAAATATCGAGTAGATCAAAAAATCCGGAGCGGTTCCCTTATCGGATTCGTGCGGTACAGAGAACAGAATCAGACCGATTTAAAAAGAGCAGACCGAAAAATGGAACGTGGAAAGCTGATCGTTGTATCGGGACCATCAGGAGTGGGGAAGGGAACGATTCTTCGTTCTTTTTATCAGTCGGGCGAATTTCCGCTTGTTCCCAGCGTATCGGCAACGACTCGATCTCCGCGGCCGGGAGAACGGGACGGCGTTGATTATCATTTTCTCAAGGATGAGGATTTTCAAAATCGGCGGGCAAACGGTGAGTTCATCGAATGCTTTCAGGTTTTTCAGGGGGGACATTGGTATGGAACTCTGAAAAAAACCGTGGAAGATGCCCTTGATCGAGGAGACTGGCTCGTTCTGGAAATCGATCTCAAGGGAATGCGGGAAGTTTTGAAATCGTATCCGGACGCGTTGACAATTTTTATCGTGCCGCCGGATGTGGAAACGTTAAAAGATCGCTTGCGGAAACGGGGAACCGAAGACGCCGCCGCAGTCTCTTCGCGGCTTGATCGGGCCTTGGAAGAGCTTGCCGAAAGTGATTTTTGCAAATACAAAATCGTCAATGATGAGCTGGAAAAGGCGAAAGAGGATTTTCGCCGGATCCTTTCCGGTTCATCGGGTAAGTGAATGGGACAGTTCGCGGATATTTTCCGGTTCTTTCCCGAATTCGATTCGGGCAAAAGGAAAATTGTGAAAAGAATCCGCCAAATTTGAAATAGAGCGAGGAACATCGAATGATTGAAGAACTGAAAGAAGAAGAATTGATCGAAAAGGTGGGCGGACGTTTTCGTCTTTCAACTTTGATTCAGAAACGACTGGTTTATCTGAATCGCGGATCCCGATCTTTTGTGGAGTCCAAAGATAAAAAGGACAAGCTTCAAACGGTGATCCAGGAAATTATAGAAGACAAGATTTATCTTGACATGAACAATGAAGTCCAGGAACGGGACCCGAAGGCGATTGATCTTACCGCTCCCAGCTTTGATTCCTTGAACTGAAAAGTTTTTGAAAAAGCGGATCTTTTATGATTGAAAATCGTGAAATTCTCATCGGCGCAACAGGAGGAATCGCTGTTTATAAGACGGCGTATTTAACGAGCCATTTAATCCAGGCGGGTGCGCACGTATCGGTTGTGATGACCGAATCCGCAACGCGTCTTGTTGCTCCGCGTACTTTTGAAGCGCTTACCGGCCGTCCGGTGCGGATCTCTCTTTGGGATTCGGACCGTCCGATTCCGCATGTTGATCTTTCGCAAAAAGCGGAGCTTTTTTGTGTGGTTCCCGCGACGGCCAACTTTATCGGAAAAGCGGCCAACGGAATTGCCGATGATCTTTTGAGTACGATTTATCTTGCATTTGAAGGGCCGGTTTTGATCGCTCCCGCAATGAATACGGCGATGTGGAATCACCCGGCTGTTGTGCGTAATGTTAAACGGCTTATTGAAGACGGTGTTCAGATCATTGGACCGGAATCGGGATTTCTGAGCTGCGGCCGATCCGGGATCGGACGAATGTCTTCTCCCGACGATATCTTTAACGCGATCGACGGATATTTTCATACGGCTTGATTAACATCGATCCTGCGAGATAAAAGAGACAAGCCGGGCAAAACAAAATATTCTCATAAACCAGCAAAATAAATAATCTGCGGTTTCCGAACAGGTTCTGATATTTCGAAAAACTCCTTGCGCCTTCGCGGCTTTGCGTGATCAATAATATCGACTTAACCGGGTCGGAAGTATCAAAAAAATCTCCGTGTCTCCGTGTGATACTAAATATTGAATCGGAACAGACTCTGAAATGGAGATTAACCATATATATGAATACAAAAGAAAATAAGGCGTCTTTTCAAAGGGAATAATTTCACGCAAAGACGCGAAGCCGCAAAGCTCGGATTCGAACCTTTTTCGAACAAGAGATCAAATCCCGGGTAAAAGCCCTCTTCCAGGTTGTTTAGTTTGTTTTCACGGTATCAGTATTTTTCGGCCGAACACACGCATTTTTTATTTCGCGCGGAGGCGCAGAGGCGCTGAGGGAGGATTGAAAATTCAATCTCGGTTAAGTGAAAAGTTTATCAAATAGTAATGGGTAGAATTTATTAATTTTCAGTATTTCAGAAGAAATAAATAATGGACAGACAGGCAAATAAAAAATCCGACTCATTACTTCATCGGGTTCGATATTTCAAAAGATCCCTTCGCGTCCGCCAACTCTGCGCGATAAAATATTTATTTGTTTACCGCGGTATCTCTATTTTTCGGGCATTTTTGAAAAAATGGTTCGTAAAAGTTCATGAATAGACTTGGCAAGTTCGGGGTCGTTGCTCAAACGGGGCCCTGCAATGTTGAGTATTTCGATATTGTTTGAAAGAACCCAGCTCCAAAATTCTTCAATTGGAATTTCGGGCATATTGGCGTCGATAATAAATAACGGTTTCTCAAGCCGTTCGGCAATGGTTTGAGTGAATTTTGTGCCATCACTCATTTGCTCGCGAAAGATGATCAAGGTTCCATCAGAATCGACAATATTTCTTTTCGTTCGAGTTTGATATTTTTTCGTTTCTGTTTCCTCAAGTTGGTATTTGTCCGGAATCACGCCATCCTCCGCACGTCGTCCTCGTGGACACCAGCCGCCGTGAGGGATATCGATTTCCATTGCAATGTCCAAAGCGGCGCGATCGACTCCCGTCTGGCCGCCGGAAATGATTTTTTTAAGCCGCAATTTGTTTTCTTTTGTCATGTGAATCTTATAGGGTATAAGGGATTGGTTTGGCAGTTGCTATTCCGCCGCAAAAACATAATTTTACACGAGATTTGACAAAATGCAATATCTGAGAATTAGTGTTCAGTGATTAGTGAGAAACCAGTGACGAAGCCGCATACGGAGGCCGGTCATCTTGGCCGCCCCAAGCGATGTAAATTCCTTAAAATCGTTGCGGAGTCTTTTCGGATAAACACAAACGATCACGGTTTTATTTTTTTTAATAAACGATTTGACATCCGTAAAGTTTTTGTGTATACTGGGATTCGACGGTATAATCTTGAATGGAAAATCCGAAAATACGTAGGAATATTCCGCGAATTTTTCCTTGAACGGATACTGATATTTATGTAAAGAGGATAATTAAAAATGATCATAAGAAATAGCCTGCTTTTATCTGGACTGATCGCACTGACCATGATGATGTTCTGCTCCGGCTCATACGGCGCGGAAAATAAGATCAACCAGCCGAATCCGAAAACGGAGAAACCGGAAGTCTTGACGGAAAACGTTTTTCGAATCACACCGCGTTCGGGATATCGCAATCTGGATCTTTCTTCCGACTGGCTCTTCGGATGGCTGGATCAGATGCCGAAGACATGGGAGGAAGCGGATCAGGCGCTTGCCGGTTTTCAGATCAAGCCGGATCAAAAATCGGACGCCGGAGCCCCGAACCGAATTATCAAATCAGTCGAAACTTCAGATAAAACGGGAGCCGGCGGGATCTGGTGGAAAATGACAAGACCCATGGCCGTTGAAAAAGCTCTCTTTTACGCCGGTGCAGGGGGCGATCCTTATTACGGTATGAACTCCAAAACTTACGACTGGATTCATGGCAAGACCTGGTGTTTTAAAAAGATCTTTGAGTTTTCGAAAGAGATCCAAAATGAACTGATGATGAAGGACGGTTATTTTTTTCTTTCGTTCGACGGTCTGGATTATCACAGTACTGTCTGGTTCAACGGGACTAAATTGGGGAATCATGAAGGAATGTTCGGAGGACCGGAGTTCGAAGTTTCCAAATATATAAACAAGACGGGCAGCAATATCCTTCTCGTTTTCGTCGATTCTGCCAAAAAAAGGGAACCGTGGATTCAGGGAACGAAGCTCGGTAAAGCGATTAAGCCCTGGGGAACTTCCGGCGGAGACAACGCAAAGCCGTTCTTCTCTTTTGGACTTTGGCGCGGCGTTCGAATCGATGCCATGCCGAAAATTCATCTGGAACGCCCTTATCTGGTAACAAAAGAAGCCGCATCGGACAAGGCGCTTCTTCATTTTGAAACGGAGATCTTTGCCAATAAACATTCTTTCGAATTTGAACTTCATCCGCCGAAGAATCGTCAGCTCATTGATTTCTCCAGACGTAATCCGAATCGAACAAAGGTGTCCGGCGAGTTCAAGATCTGCGTTACTTTTCAAAATTCCGATAAGACAGGCCAAAAGATCGTCAAGGAATATCCGTTCGATCTTTACGAAGAACGCAACTGGTTCCGAACCGATTTAACGATTGACACGCCTGCGCTTTGGTATCCGAATCAACTCGGAAAGCCGCCTCTTTACAATGTATGTGTTGAGCTGTTCCGTGAAGGAGAGCCGTTGGATCGGATCGAATTTCCGTTTGGCATTCGTTCCATTCGCTGGGAAGAAACGCCGGGACCAAAACTGGCCGATCGTTGGGGAAAATGGCAATGCGTTGTCAATGATAAAAAGTTCATGATTAAAGGAATCAACTGGCTTCCGATTGACGCACTTTGCGATCTTCCCAAGGAGAAGTATCGCTGGTATCTTAATATGGCCAAAGACGCGGGCATTCAACTGATTCGGATTTGGGGCGCCGGTCTTCAGGAGGCGGAAGAGTTTTATGATCTCTGTGATGAATTCGGACTCATGGTCTGGCAGGATTTTCCAATCGGCAATACCGATATCGGGATTTGGGAACAGGTCCCTTGGGAATCCCAGATCATGAACTCGATTCTGCGTCTGAGAAATCGAGCGTCTCTGGCCGTCTGGTGCGGAGGAAATGAATTCAATCCTTACTGTCCGGGAAATTCCGCGCCCATTGGAATTATCGAACGAAACCTCCAGATCTTCGATCCTTCGCGAAAATTCGTTCGAACATCGCCTGATGAAGGATCCTTCCATACTTATCCCGACATGGATCCCACATGGTACAAAAAAAATTACAAAGAATATCCCGCTCTGGCCGAAAGCGGAATTCATTCCATCTCTTCGACCCGATCGATGATCGACGGTCTGATCGATCCAAAAGAATTTCAGTTCGTCGATAAAATGTATCTGGATGAATACCGCACACTTTGCCCGGAATCGATTCATCATTTCGTGGAATACTATCCGAGACGGATTCCGCGAATGCTCAGCCGCGCTTCTCATATCACAAAAATCGAAGGGATTTCGTTCGATGATCTTGCGTTGGGAACCCAACTCGGAGCAGGCGAATTCTATCAGATCTTTTCCGAAGGAATGCAGGGAAACTATCCGGTAACCGCTCTTCAGATGCCCTGGGTTCTTGCGCGTACCTGGCCGGTGATCTCCGGAGTGCAGCTGATCGATGGAACAGGTCAACCGGTTGCGCCCTACTATTTTCTGAAACGGACTTACGAGCAGATCCATGTTGCGTTTGATCTTGATCGGATTCTCTGGAAACAGGGCGAAATGTTCCCCAATTCGGTAAAGATTCTTAATCTTTCGAACGCGAAAGAGGGGTCCGGCACATTGTCTTTGACGATTCTGGACGATCAGTTCACGAAGAAATATCACGCAGAAAAATCCGTAAAATGGAGTGCCGCGCCTTCGGTAACCGTTAATGATTTTAATGACTGGACCGTTCCGGACGATTATCGAAATCGGTTTTTCTTCGTTATTGCCGAACTGAAAAACGGTAAGAATCTGATCTCGCGCACTGTTTACTGGCCGCGAACGATTTCCGCGATGTCGGACGATTCCGGATTTTATCAAAAGTATATCTCGGAGATCTGCGAATGGCCCCGACTGGAGAATGGACCCTGGCTTAAAGATGTTTTAAAGAATGCGCCGAAAGCGGAAATCGCGCTGGAGATCCTTGAAAAGAAGAGCAAAAGAGACGGTCAATATCGCATTACAGATTATTTGCTGAAGGTTTCTAATAAGAGCACAGTTCCCTCGCCGATCAACTGGTTTGATCTCAAGGAAACCTCGCCGAAATTTTACGCAGGCGATAATTTCTTCTGGCTTGCGCCGGGCGAAATGCGGATCATTCCGATGAAGGTCCGGGAAAACTGGACTGAACAGCTGTCTTCTCATACTGTACAGTTGAAAAATTTTCAGAAGCAGTTGTAAATTCAGGAGAGGAAAATAAAGATGAAAAAAAGAATCGTTGTTTTAATGTTTATTTTGTTTCAGTTGTTTGCCGGTGTATCTTTGCAATCGGCAGAAAAACCAGCAGATCGATCCATTGATCCAAACAAGGT
>JAUNSU010000003.1:0-10357 GCA_030539035.1 Planctomycetia bacterium | reverse complement strand
ATATTACTCCGATGAATCCGGCGCATGAGGTGCGTTTTATAAGGATATGTGAAGAGATCATCACCATGAATCCTCGCCCGGCGTTTGTCGTCATTATGGGCGATCTGATCACCAACGGAAAATTGGAAGAATATCAGGCGTTTCGAAAAGTGATCAAGCGATTGGATCAGACGGGTGTTCCCTGGTACATTGTAATGGGAAATCATGATCGGCGTCAAATTGTTTTCCAAGCGTTTCCGGAAAAGAAATCAGAGGTTCCGGAAGTACCGGGCAAGCAGATCCTCAATTTGGAAACGCCCAAAATTCGGTTTCTTTTTTTCGATTCCCGAATGGATGATTCACGTGCCTGGATGGCGGAAAAGGACAAGTATCCGAATCGCCGTCCCTGGGATGGAACCATGGACGATAAGAGTCGAAAATACTTGACCGATGAACTGATCCGATCAGATAAACCGACTGTTGTCGGAACGCATCATGAACCGGAAAGTACTCACCTGACGCAGATCATGAAGCAATATCCCTGCGCAAAACTTTACATTTATGGACATACTCACCAATATCGTTCCCATAAAGTCGATGGCATTACGGTGCTTTCCTGTCCTTCACTGGCGGATAACAGACCATCAGAAACGGACCCCATCGGATATATTATAATGACGGTCGAAAAGAACGATCTTATTTTGACGCTTCAAACTCTTGATAAAAAAGACAGTCGTAACGGCATCAAAACAACGATTTCGTTAAACAACAAATAACCGCATTTTATTTTCACACGGAGCCTTCCCTGAAAGATTATTTTGTGCAAGGGGGGGCTCCGTGTGATATTAAATCATGAATCGGAACTGACTTGGAAATGGCGATTAACCATCCTTGAAATCAAAAGAACAGACATATTTTTCTAAAGAGAAAAATCTCACGTAACATCCGCAAAGATGCAAAGCACTGATTCGCACTTTTTTGAGAACAAGAGATCGAATCCCGAACAGCCATTTTTTTAATTATTTCGCTTGTTTGCTCGACATCAATATTTTTCGGTTGTACATACAATATTTTTTATCTCGCAGGCGCAGGGGCGCAGAGAGGGATTCAAATTCATAATCTGTTGACCAACTTGTGTTGTAACCAACATCAAACACCGGCAACAACAAGCTCCGCACGCACGAGAGCGGGGTAGCGATACAGAACTGAACACGCATGAGGCCCGCCAAACGTCAAAGAAAATGATTACTTTGGATAGGCTGGTCTGTTTATCAGTGCAAGAATGTTAATTTTTTATCCTTGCGAGTTTTATATCAAACTTATTGGTCGAACCATCGAACTTAAAATGGATATCCGTTGTTTCCGCCTGATCGTACTTCTTGTCGATTAACGGACGAATCGATGCACCATCTCCGAACGAACTGATTTTTGTGATATTGTTCGCGGCTTTGTTTTCGACGGCTTCGACTACATTCGAAAAATACACTTTATATTCCCCGGCAGGAATACCGTTTGCCGTCTTTTCGAAACCGATGGTATAATTTCCATCCGGTTGAATATTGCCGCGGCCCACTTGCTGTCCGTTATCAAAATAGATCATTCCGCAAGGAACCGGCGTATTATCGTCAGCAAATGTAACTTTACCTGATAATGGCATATTTTTATTACAGCCGATCAAACAACATACGCAAAAAAACAGTGCAATGCTTGTCGAATTCGTTTTCATATCAGAACCTATTTTTGTTAAATGTTTATCAGGGTCGAACAACAAGTTCGGACAAAACGATCGTAGATAATTTTGTTTCGTCTTTTAAATGAGGAATGACCAATCGGACACGGCTTGAATGAACTGTTTCAAACGTGACGCGATTTGCATTGTTTCCAACCGGAACTTTCGGGTTGCGTTCGCGGACAATAACCGGCAGCCATTTGCCGCCATTCCAGTATTGAACTTCAAAAGATTCCGGAGGCTGGAATTCTCCGACACCGAAAAAATAAGCCGCAACTTCCGAGAAATCGATCTCTTTTCCAAAATCAACTTCAAACCATTCCGAACGATTGGGCGTATTGGGGCCGCGCAATCCATACCAGCGGTCTGTCCGTTCTTTGGTATATTTTATCTCGCCGTTAATAGCCGTAAAAGGATCATTATAATGGGGATTCGACATGGAAGCCGTTGCGCGGGGATATTTCTGATGTGCGGGATCGGAATTGTACGCCAAAGAAAATTTGGGATCGAACTGCGATAATTTCGCCGGATCATTGCATGAAGTTCCCCAGAATTCAACCTCAGTAACTGCGGTATCGGCAAGCGGCATTTCCTGCCGCCAATTCAACAGACGAACTTTGTTGACAACACGAGTCTTAAACGAAAACGTTTGATGTTTTTCGGTCGCCTCAAGTTGAACGGTTTCCTGATCACCATCATTGAATTCCAGGGTAACCTGATTCCAACTTCGTTGAGATTTTTCGTCCAATTGAAGCTGAATGACCATTTTATCAATTTTGACATAATGACCAAATTCGATATCAAGCCGCAAATCGGTTCTTTTATTCGGACGCCAGCAGGAAGGTACTTTCTTCTGCCCGATCTGAAATTGTCCATCCAAAACGTTTTTGGCGGAACAGTTTTTTTGCCAGGCATATTCACTATTGGTTGAAGCGTGCGGATAATTATGAGCGTCTCCCTGAACATCGTCTTTATTGACAGCCAGATTGCGATAAACATTATCGTTGCCTTTTCGTTGATTAAGAACTGGCCTTTCCCTCTTCATATATTCGCTGATAAAAGTGCTTTTAGCTTCCTTGCCCCCTTTGTAAAACCAGGGAATCAATTCAATCGACGGTTTCGGAATACGTCCGGCTTGATATTCGGCCAGACTCTTGATATTCTTCTGGATAATATTGGCCATTTCGTCTTTTTTCATTCCATAATAGGCCCATAACGCCTTTTGCCGTTCTGACCAATGATTCGCTTCAGTATAAGATCCGACAAAAGGAATACCCAAGTCAATCCAAAGAGCCAACTTTTGCAGCGATTCCTGATTGATCTCAACCTTTTGATGGTTGGCGTCCTTTTTGCGAAACATTTGAATCAATTTACTTTTTGCCGCTCCCGTTGTATAAGGTTTAATCATTGCCGGACCATCCTGAGCATGAAGCCATGTTACCAATTCATTGCAATTTCCGCGATCAGTAAGCCAGACATATCCTTCGGTAAACTGCCGAAGACTGTCGTTGAGTGAACGCGACTTGACATTATAGTTCTTGTTGATTTTGTATTTTCCTGATGGTTCAATGTATTCATTGGCCAGCAGACTTGCCGGACGTGCTGTCCCATCGTCATTAACTCCGCCGATATGACATTCGACACAATATCGATCCAAAACAGGCTGGACATCGCGAAGAAAGCTGAATCCCGGTATCTTGTAATCACTTTCGGATGACAATTCAAAAGGGAGCTTGGGTGTTGCCGCCGCATGAGTCATGGCAATCGTTCGCGTATTGATCTGGGTTCCGACATTGCCCGGCGCATTGCCTTTCGGTTCGTGACAGCCGATACAATAGAAATTTTCACCCGGCTGAAGTGTTGACCAACTCCGCATGGTTTGCACCATGTCGCCATTGGCGTCCAGTAATTGAAAATAGACAGGAGTTAAAGCCGGAACTTCAAAAAAAGCGGAGCCGTCCTCTTCCACCGGCACATCACCCAAAACGACTTTGACGTCCCATGTACCATTAAAAATAGAGACAGGAGTCGGGACCCTGCCAAAGCCGCCGGGCCCGAAATTCGAATTCTCCCCTGCCAGGCAGTTTCGTGCGAAAGAAGGCGAAACGATCCGGATTTTTTTAATGGTCCCTCGCGGAATACCTGTCAACCCCGGCCCTTCATAAACATCTTGGACATAGAACCGCCCCGTCTTTTTACTGTAATCGACATTCGAAGGACGAACAATGCCATTTTCCCGTGATTTCAAAGCAGTCGGCTGCATGGAACTGATTTTTGAATCCCAGGCAAGCAGCTCGCGGTTCCCGTCCAAATCAAAATAATACAAACCAAAGGTTACCGGATATTTGGTATCCCTCCAACGAAACAGGGATTCCTCCGGCAAATAACTGACATAGCATTCATGTTCGCCAACCGGCAAGGGATACGCAAACTGTTCTCCATCCTGATTGGCGGAATCGATGCGAATCAAAGGAGCGTCCCGCATGGGAGCCGCGAATCGTGCCCCTTGGTTTTCCTGATTCCCGTTCGTACGATCCAGAACAATCAATTTGCCTCGCTGGTGTGTATGATGTCCCGCAGCAATGGCCAGAATTTTGTGTGTTCCAGGAATGCCTCGAGCATGTAATATCGATGTTGGCCACCAGGAATTATTGCCGTAGTATTCTGTTTGTCCCGTTCCGTCCGGATTCATAACAAAAAGCGGCTGCGGAAATATTTGCGTTCGGTCATTGTATTCCCAACGGGTATAAATGACCCGGCCATCTTCCAAAACTTTGGGATAATTCGTATCCACCTGATCGTACCCGATTCGCCGTAAAAAACGTCCATCGCCATCCATCATATACATATTGGAACATTCTGTCGGATTGCAACTTGAGATCTGCATACAACGGGACGAAACAAACATAATGTTCCCATCGGGAAGATATACCGGTTCGATATCGCCAAAGCCATTGCCAAATGTAAGCTGACGCGTCTTTTTTGTCTTTCGGTCATATTCATAAATATGAAATTCGTCTTCGTTAAGATTTTTTCGCATGGAAAAGAGAACACGTTGTCCGTCTTGAGATACATCCGGATCACGAATAACACCGGTCTTTGTTTCGAGGAGGATCTTCCGCGATATGTTTCCGTCCGCGTCAAGCGAAAGTTTCCATAATGCGGACCCAGGCTTGCGATCCGGACTCATATCCAAAACATCAGCATCGACAACATCTTCCGTATAGGTATAATGTGATCCGCCCATAACGTAATGAGTGGTATAGACAAGATCAGGACAGAGCTCAAAGGCATCGGCCAAACGAACCTTTCGCCTTGTTTTACAGGCCGATAAGTACAGTTCCCGCCAGGAAGAAGCGTTCCCCGGCACCTTGTCGGAACACAATTGGGACATTCGCTTTTCATACTTCACGGCTGACGCCGCCGCCCCCGAATCTTTGAGACACTTTATAACGCGGCGTACCATCGATTCTTCAATCGCTGCGCTGTTATTGCTGGAAAAACATTCTTCAATTTTCAGTCCATGATCCTGATATATCCAGTCTGTTTCCAGACGAATCTGAAATTCAGTCTTATTTTCCGCAGACATCATAATTTCCGGAATAAAAACTGACATTGTTATAACAACCAGCCCGATCAGCAGCCCGCGAAACAATACCCTATATTTTACCAGATCTGTCTGCATTAGTTTTCTCTGTTCCAGTAATAGTATGAAGTATGAAATTATTTCAAATACAATAATGATTACGGCAATGTAACAGTCTTTCCATCACAAACATTTGCCAATGCACACAAAATCGCAGCGGAAGTTGTTGTGCTGATCCCACGGACAGAGCCGTCTCCCAAAAGGAAATTACAGGTTCCCGGATGTGTTTCGCCGAAGAAGTCAACTGCTTCAAAAGTTGAGGTTACTTCCTGGTCGCGTGTGCAAATCGGTACTTCACCTCCCCAACGGACATCATAAAAAGTACGGGCAACACTGCAAACATTCATGCCGCCTCTATAGGTCATCATATAAGAACCATCTCCCTTATTATCACCGTCTTTGGCATCTCCCGGCCGATAATTTCGGGTAAAATGTTTCTCCCCGATACAAAGCTGATTACTTGTTCCATCCTGCCACCAGGCAAAAGTATCACGGGGATTCCAATAGGATACAGAATCGAAATTGCTATCCGTCAGATATTCTGATTCAGCCATTCGGAACGGACTGTTTGTCTTCTTCGCCGTTTCTATATTGTTTATGGAGAATTCCCACCATTTGCCATTATTTGCCGGATGAGCTACCATTGCATAATCCATTTGCGGACCTGCTGAATAGTTTTTGTTCAGACTTAATACTTGTGTGGTCATCGCAGGCAAGTCTCTTGAAATCGAAGGGCAATGATATGTCGAAACCCTTCCAAATCCCTCCTTTTGTTCCGAAGTTAAAGTTCCGGCCCAATCCCACCAGTCACATCCGGTTACCGAAACTTTTGATCCGGTACGTCCTCCCTTATCCACAGAATTCTGAATTACATCCCATAAATTCTGCCGTTCAATATATGGAAATAAAATGGGAAATAACGTTGGCCGGTAAACAGTTATCATGGCAGGCGGCAATCCATTTCGTGTGTCGTGAAAATTGTGAATGCCAATACCAATTTGCTTCAGATTGTTCGTGCATTGCATACGGCGAGCCGCCTCTCTCGCAGCTTGTACAGCAGGCAAAAGAAGTCCGATCAGTATGCCGATTATGGCTATCACGACTAATAGTTCCACAAGCGTAAAACCAAATCTTGGTACTTTCATGATCTCAGTCCTTTCTTTTAATGGAAATGTCAAGTCGAACAAAAAGCGACCTCAATGTATCCTATACTAAAACAGTTCTTGGTTTATTATGCCTTCGTATGAACAAACCAGCCAACCGGCGGCAATATTACTCCCAAATGACTATCGAAGAACCGGATACTCTCCCACGTATCCCATTATATCGCTTATCTTGCCTGCCGCTTTGATCAAATGCGGCAAATACTTCTTTTTTAAATCGTCTACCGTATCATAAGAAACCAGTGTACATAGTCCCAACGTTGCTATGCATGAATTACGATAGTCAAAAATTGGAACATTCAGGCAGTTGATTCCGCGATACCCTTCCTCCAAATCAATTGCGTAGCCGACCCTGCGAATCGTTGCAAGCTCTTCCAGAAGTCTGTCCCGATCGGTAATGGTCGTATCGGTAAATCGAACCAATGGCCTGCTTATGATTTCTTCAATAAAGTCTTGCGGTTGATATGCTAAAACAGCTTTTCCCGGCGCGCTCGAATGATAAGGATATTGATATCCTACCCGAGTCGATACGCGTACCGCAGACGCCTGTTCCGTACAGACAACACAGGTTGTCTGTTCTTCATCAGGAACCGAAACGGTCACCAGGCAATTCGTCATCATCGCGATTCGTTTGACCATCGGCGTTGAATACGATACCAACTCATTTGATTCAATGGCTGTCGCTACATAGTGAAGCGGTCGAAGCGTCATTTGATAAGGACCTTTTTCACTGACGCGGCGAAGCCATCCTTCCCGTTCAAATACTCGAAGCAATCGAAGAACCATCGCTTTATTTGTTTTGAGTTTTTCCGCGATTTCTGTCAAGCGTAATGGGCGTTTTTCTCTTCCCATCAATTCAATAAGCCGAATTGCTTTCAGGGCCGCTGGCACTTCGCAATTGTCTTCGTGATCGTCAGGATAAAGTTTCATGGGTGTACCCGCCTTTCTGTTATGAAATAGATACTATCATATAATTACACACGTGTCAAGCATTATCATCTGTGAATATACAGAATAATCAAAAAAATGCTTCCCGTTCAAGGATAAGTGGTAGGTTAGATAAAACAGGTAAGCATGATAAAGTAAGGATATCAGCAATCGACAAGGCTCGAAATAGAAATGAGGAGAAAATTTGATTACGCATGAGGATTAAGAGAACAAAATATGAATGCTCATGCTATCTATTCTCGCAGAAAAAACATTATTTTTTTAATCTCGCAGGGCGCAGAGGCGCTGAGAGTGGATTAAAAATTCTACCTTTTTTAAGTGAAATGTTTATCATATTGTAAAGAGTACATTTTCATTATTCAGCATTTTAGAAAAAATATAAAAATGACAAAACACACAAATAACATTTGCATTATTACTTTCCCGAGCCCGATATTTCGAAAGATCCCTCCGCGCCTCGGCGCCTGCGCGATTAAAAAGAGCCAAGCCGAGCAAAACAAAATATTTCAAAAAACCAAACCAAAAGTCCTCCCGGTTCTTTTTGCACTGCGCTTACAGCGCGCTGCTGTTGGGTGTTCGTTGACCCGGGGTGCCGGTCGCTTCGCTCACTTGTCCCGGGCTGGAAGGCACTGCCCCTTCGGGGCGCTGTTTATTGGTTCATCCAACCGGGTTAAGTAATATACTCAAACTGTAAATAACCGAATTTTGAAACCGCGGATTTCACGGATACTTTTTTGGGAAAAACACGTTTTCATCAAAAATATCAGCCCCGAATCTTATATTGATTTCATCCGTGGTTCCAAACAAAAATATTTTTACAGTATGAGTAATATAATCTTTTGCCCCAACATACGTTATTTATAAATCAGAGATCAATCCCCTTGATGGAGGGAGATTGAGTGCGAAATAGAGGATGATCCTCTGCCGCGAAATGTTTTGTATCAATCCCCTTGATGGAGGGAGATTGAGTGCGACCGGAAGGTTTTGTTTTTTCTTCGCCTTTCGCTTCGTATCAATCCCCTTGATGGAGGGAGATTGAGTGCGAAGCACTCAATATTTGACCTTGTTTTTACGAGTCGAAAAGGACCGAAATCGCGAACCTCGGTTACTTAACGTATCGTATTTCATAAAACAGGTCTCTGCTTACAATCATCCGTTTTCCGTTTCTCTTAAAATCACACTCTTTTGATCCGTGAATCTCAAAACGGCTCTCTTCTTAATACCCGTAAATTCAGGTTAAACAGATTTTTTATCACGATCTTACTTTTACCGATCGGATCAAAATTTCCGCACTGCGCGAACCGCACAAAATCCCGTCTCCCCTCCATTTTACCAAAAAATCGATTCTCTGTCAAACATAAAAGAACAGATTTTCTTCTTTTTTTCAAAAAATTTTCCGCCGAAAAAACTCACACGCTCTTCGCGAGATATACGGTTCTTCTCCGGCAGTGCCGCATCACAACACAGACCAATACGAAAACCGTCAAGGCCCCGATTCCCACCGAAAAAATCAAGTTCCAATTGGTGTTTTCCGCAACAGCTTTCGCGGGAACAGCCGCTATTTCTTTGACGAGCTCGAGCGAACCGGTTATGTGCTACTCCGGATTCGATAAAAAGGAGGTCAAAAGCGCGGCGGTACAGAGAACTCCTGCATTGTTTTCGACACGGACTTGGAAGCCGGGGATGCTTCCGCAAAGCGAACCGAGGTCAGTAAAACGATCACGATCAAAACAAAACAAGCATACTTTCCATTTATGTCTTCTCCTTTAAATTCCGTTTTCGCCGAAAAACAATATCCCAAGATTCACTGTTGCACAAACTGTGCGAAAGTCAAATTACGCAATTTGACATATTTATCAATTTGGTTGTTTAAAGTCTGTCGAAATCCGATCTGATCCTTGGTTTCTTCGATCAGATACCGTTCCGTCTGTTCAAGCCGTACACGAACCGATCGGGCAAGATCACTTTCGGATCCATGTACTTGTCCCAAGCCCAAGAAAAGACCATATCGCCGACAATCGCGAGGATCAGAGTCGCACCGAATGTTCCCCAGGAGGCTCCGGTGCCCGCGGCGAGAATTCCCGCAGAAACGAGGATTTTCTTTCCCGCGATCCCAATGATCCAGACGGAAAGTTCGTACGCAATATCCAGCTTTGTCTCCCCGGCAACCCAAACGCGATTTTCCGCGGCGATCTGTTCGAACATTTTCAAAAAATGTTTATCCAGACCCAGATCGGCAGCACTGTTTTCGCGGAACGATTCCTCGAACAGTTCCGGATACAATTCTTCGAGATCGACCAGCATCGTTTTTTCAATTTCCCGGACCCTGAACTCAAAAAAGATCACCGCTCCCTCAAAAGCCTGCTTGATCTTCTCTTCGGAAAAACGGTCTCCCGAAAAGAGTCTCGCAGATGAATTTGGAAACGATCCTTGCGTGTATACGGCATCATATCGGAAAGGACCATAAACTTGCTTTGAAAAGAAAAGGCCTTTTCCGCAAACTGGGGACAGCCCTGCCGTGCGGAGCAAAAAATTTGCCGGATCATTGCTTCGGTCTCCTCGACCGCAAGGCGCAGATTAAGGTCCGCAATTTTCACAGGCTCCGACTGAAGGACCGTCTCCAAATCGGTTTTCTTCCGGGGAACGACCTGCACCGGAATTGGTTTAGCCGTCTCGACAAAGGCTCTTTCCCCAATCCCTTCCGGCGAAGCACAGATAAAAAGCATCGCAAAAACAGGGATGAACGTCTTTCCGCAAAAAAAAGGAACGCTTTTCCGAATGATTCTCGATGCTTTGCATAATCTCTCTCCCCGGTAAAAATTGTTCGGGGGCCTCCCATTGAAGCCCTCTACAATAATACAAGCGAGATTTATTCTTTTTGACAGATCAAAT
>JAUNSU010000082.1 GCA_030539035.1 Planctomycetia bacterium | reverse complement strand
AATATTGCCGATATATCAGCTTCCATAAGGAAAGTTCCAACTAAATAAAATCGGGAAAAGTACAGTAGAATTTCAAAAAGCGATTTCTAAAACGGTAAACGAAACAGGACTATCTCCTTTCGTTTACCGTTTGATCTGATCGGTCAGTTCTCTCCGGAATATAAATCAGGGTGAATATCCAGAATGCCGATTTTATAATGAATCACACGGGGAGACAGATTCAGTTCTCTTGCCGCGGCCGACATATTGCCTTTGTTTTTTTTGAGCGAATCAGTGATCAATCCTCTTTCGTAATTCGCGACAAGCGTTTTGAAATCGGACGAATCGGCCAAATCCTCTTCGTTCTGAAACGGCTCGTCCGATTGAAGCGACGGCGGCAGATTAGAACTGTTAATACAGTCGTTCGAACAGGTCAAAACGGCCCTTTCAATACAATTTTCCAATTCGCGGACGTTGCCCGGCCATTGATAGGCATAGAGCAGATTAATCGCCGGCTGGGAAATTCTCTTGACGTTTTTTCCGTATCGAAGATTGTACTTTCCGATAAAATGCTCCGCAAGCAGAAGTATATCGCAGCGGCGTTTGGAGAGATCCGGAATATGAATCGGAAAAACATTCAGACGGTAAAAAAGATCGAGCCGAAACTTTCCGTCGTCAATAAAGGACTCAAGATCTCTGCTTGTCGCGGCAATAATACGGACATCGGACGAAATTTCTTCATTGCTTCCGATTCGTGAAAATGTTTTTTCCTGAAGAAAGCGGAGGAGTTTGACTTGGCTGGAAGGGGCCAGATCCCCGATTTCATCGAGAAAAAGGGTCCCGCCGCCGGCCGCTTCGGCACGTCCGATCCGTTGACTCACAGCACCGGTAAAAGATCCTTTTTCGTGTCCGAATAACTCGCTTTCGATGAGATTTTCCGGAAGCGCAGCGCAGTTCAGCGTGATAAACGGTTTGTCTTTTCTTGGACTGAGCAGACGAATGGCGTTTGCGACGAGTTCTTTTCCCGTCCCTGAACTTCCTCGAATTAAAACCGTTGCGTCCGTCGGAGCAACTTGCCGGATCTGTTCGTAAAGAGCACGCATACTGCGGCAATTTCCGATAAGTTTGCCCGGTGTGCCAATGCTTTCGATCTTGGATCGCAGCGATTCATTTTCCTTCTGGAGTTTCTCTTTCTCTTCCTGCTCCAGTTGCCGGGCAGCAACCGCTTCCGCCGCCAGATTACCGATAATTTCAAGAAATTTTTTATCTTTTTCCAGCTGATCAAGATCGGCGGACGGCCGTTCGACGCTTAATGTTCCGACGATTCGTTCCATTCTGATAATGGGAACACAAATAAAAGCGGTATGTTCGTCTTTTTTATGAGCCCCTGTTCGATTCAGAAAAAATTTATCTTTCGAGATATCGGGAACGCAAAGAGACTCGCCGGAGAGAGCGACGCGGCCGGTGATCCCTTCGCCAAGGTGATAGATCCCGCGTTTTTTTTCCGTATCGGCCAGTCCGCGGGAGACTTCGATCTGGAGTGTATCGCCTTGGCAAAGTGCGAGCGTTGCCCGGTGCATCCCCATTTTTCGACTCAAAATGTCTAAAATACTGTCAATAATATTATGGATATCGCGTTCATGTACGACAGCTGTACTGATCTCCTGAAGGATTTCAATTTCCTGGTTCTTGTTCTTTGTATTCATATACCGGTAAAAGACTTGTTGGGCGGCAGAAGCAATCCGGACAGATCTCCGGAAAGTCCTTTCGCTGCGGTCTGTTTCAAAGCGGCGGAAACTCGTTTTCCATCGCTTGCGGAACCATAATCGGAGTATCGATAAAGGGTCTGTTCGGCTTTCCTTTCGTGTCCGAAAAGATCTTTTTCAAGCCTTTTACCGATTTTCCATTTTCAGATTATATCACTTTCCGGTTTTTTGAAAACACCTCTCTTTTGACAATCTCTTCATTCTGATCTTATAGATATTTCTCCGAATGCTGACTTTCATCAAGTCCGATATCTTCGCTTTCGCTGGAGACTCTTAACGGAATCATTTTATTTGTTAGATAATAAAGTATCCAGGAACCGAAGAAGGAAAACAGACAAACTCCGGTAACGGCGATCACATGTTTTGCAAAAACATCCACGTTTCCTGCAACCAGGCCACCCACAAAGACACCGGTGAATATTGTTCCGATAACACCTCCGATGCCGTGTGTGGGAAAGACATCCAACGCATCGTCGATCGAAGAATGATCTTTCCAGTAAACGGCGATATTGCAAATAATCGAGGTAAAACAGCCGATAAACAGACTTTGACCAGTCGTAACCCAACCGGCCGAAGGCGTAATGGCGACAAGTCCGACGACAGCTCCGACGCCCGCACCGATCGCGGAAGGTTTACGTCCGCGCACACAGTCGAAAAAGACCCAGGCCAGCATGGCAATTCCGGAAGCAACTCCCGTCATCATAAAAGCGCGTACAGCCAGAGCATCAGCGCGCAGGGAAGAACCGCCGTTGAATCCAAACCATCCGAACCAGAGAAGTCCTGCCCCGAGAAGCACAAACGGGATGTTCGCCGGCTGGTGTTTCTTGCTCTTTCTTCGTCCGAAAAAAATTGCTCCCGCAAGGGCAGCGGCTCCCGACGATGCATGAACGACCAGTCCGCCCGCAAAATCTTTAATTCCCCAGACATTCAATAATCCGTCCGGGTGCCAGGTCATGTGCGCAAGGGGAGCATAAATAATTAGAGAAAACAGGACCATAAATAACATGTACCCGGAAAAATGGACTCTTTCCGCAAAAGACCCCGTTATCAGAGCGGGCGTTAATATAGCAAACTTCAATTGAAAAAGAGCAAAAAGGGCAAAGGGAATTGTCGCTCCCAGCTGCGGATGGGGGGCCGACCCGACGCCTTGAAACATAAAGTATGTCCGGGGATCGCCGATAATTCCGCCAAGGGAGTCTCCAAAGCAAAGACTGAATCCAACGACGTACCAGATCACGGTAACAACACCAAGTGCGATAAAACTTTGTAACATGGTCGAAATAACGTTTTTGGCCCGTACCATTCCACCGTAAAAAAACGATAAGCCCGGCGTCATTAACATGACCAGACCGCTTGCAGAAATCATCCAGGCGACATCCGCCGCGTTTATCCCTTTTGCATCGCCCCATTGATCCGGAAGTTCCGGAAAAAAAAGGCCCAAAATGGAAATAAGAATGATAAAGGCGAAAAAAATCGCCCAACGATGATGATGTAACGAAGGTTCCATAACATTTCCTTTCTTCAAATTTTTCATTTCCCTTGTCTGTTTGCTCTTCGGAAAGACGGCAAGGATCGTCCATTTCACTCGTTTTTGCAAAATGCAAGAATTATGCCAAAAAGTAAAAGCCCTGATTTTCCGGTATTTATCAAATAAGAACAGGATAGTCCACCGGCAGAATGAACAAAATTGTAAAAATGGACAGGGACAAGGGTACAAAATTTATCAAAAGCAGTTCGATCCATACAGAATCGCCGTGATTGCGTATACGCAGATAAACACAAAAGAGTCCCCTCCGTGTACATCCGAGAATATCCGTGGTTTCAAAAAAGGAGCGGGGATTTCCGGGACGACTGGAATCACTAAACACTAAACACTAATCAAGACCGCCCTCCGTATGAGAGCGAAAACCGAAGTATGAAAGCAAGGGTTTCTAATCGTTCCAGTTTAAGGCGAGTGCGTTATCCCAGGTTTCAAAGAAGGAATCTTTGACCGCGTTTTCGCCTGTCGTATTTTTACAGAAATGATCGAAATCAATGGTTTCGTTCCAGACTTCCGCTTCTTCCTCAAAGGCGAGTTCTGTAAGCGCCAGTGTCTGAATTCTCCGCGGCAGGACCGTTTGACATGTCAGCAGACCCGTCGCTAAAATCGGTTGCGGTTTTTCTTTTTGCTTGTCAAGCAGATTATATTGTTCATTCTTGCCAAGCAGGGCCGCAATATCGATCGGGCCGCTTCCGCACGGCCAATCGCTTCGCGCAGGGAAACGACGTTATCGGTGGTACTCCAACTGTCTGCGGCAACGTCAATCGCCGTATTGACCGTCCAGGTGGTTGCCGACAGCAGCGTTCGCTCTTCCAGCGGTTCAAACGAAAGCCGTTGGCGGAAGTTGCCTTGCTTTGATCTGCCTCCTTTCCGACTGACCGGATGACAGAGACCGGAAGATATCAAGGACACACTCTCTGTCCCGTTCGTATCACGTCCTCCGAAACCAAACCAATTCGCAAGTCGGAAAAACTTTTTCATGTTATCCACCCTTTTTATAATTCCTGTTTACCGAATATAAACACTTCGAATATATTGACACTTTTTCAAAATAGAGAGGCCTTTACCCGAGCCTCTAAGAAAATTAAATTGTTTGAGAATGAAAAATGAGAAAAAGAAAGGGCGCTTTTTTTATTTTTTCCCAAAAAAAGATCAAAATAATTCCAAAATGACTAACTCAATCTGGAAATAACCGATTTTAAAACCACGGATTTCACGATATTTTTTTGATAAAATCACATTTTCATCAAAAATAGCAGTCCCGAATCTTATTTGGATTTTATCAAGTCCCTGAATTAATCTTCCAGGGAACCTTGTGTTAAATCAGGTATGTCAAGTAAAGCAGGTGAGATAATATTCGTTTTGGTGAGGTTATCCCAGGAATCGTTCATGACCGCACGCCAACGGCCCCATAAATTGTCCTTCCATCGGTCCGCGATTTGATCCAATATCTTTTCCATGCTTTCGGTCGAAACTTTGGATTTATGATCTTTATCCAAATTCTCCAGCATGGAAAGTGTTCCAGTTTCAAATAAAAGATCCAAATTCGGTCATTGCCAAAGAGAATTCAAGCTGGAACAGGCGCTGAGGCGCAGAGGGATTTTTTGAAATATCTTGCCTTGTGAAGTAGTAAGTCGAAATTTTTATTTTGCTTGATTTGTTCGTTATTGATATTTCTTCTGAAGTACTGATAGACGAATTAAACAGGATTATTTTCTTCACATTTGAAAATATTTCACTTAACAGGGTATGAGATTTATTCGGCCCTCTGCGCCTCTGCGCCACTGCGAGATAAAAAATTTGTGTGTGTTCGGCCGATAAGTATCGATACCGGGTAAACAAGCTAAAAAAAGAAAAAGGGCTTACGCGAAGTTCGATCTCTTGTTCTAAAAAGAGTTCGAATCCGTTTACAGATTTTGAAACCACAGATGATCACGGATAACCACGGATGGGCTGTTGGCGGATCCGATCTATTCCCAAATCCCGGCGGTATTTTTTTCACGCAAAGCCGCAAAGTCCGCAGATTTTGAAACCACGGATGTTCACGGATAACCACGGATGGGCTGTTGAGAAATCCTTATTTTTGTGAAGACCGGGGAACCCGAGCGCTGGGACGGTGGCGTCCCGCCCACCCGGCGACGAGGCGACGCTCCCCGGGAAAGTGCTGAATTGCTAATTGAAACGGACTTCATAAGGAACCGCTTCGCCGGTTTCAACTTTGAAAGAAACTTTGGAACCTGACCGGTGAATTGCGATTGTTTTTCCTTGAAAGGAAACCGCCTTGACAATTCGTCCGATTACCTTTTCATCCAGTGTGATTTCAAAGGAAGCGATCATCGGAAGCGGAAGTACTTTCCAGCTGTCTTTTTCAACTGACACCGAGACAGCCCCTTTGGTTTCCACTCCGCGCCATGCGAATGGATTCCGGTTGCCCTGATATCGAGCAATGGTTCGAACATTATTGATCTGCATCGTTTTCGGATCGAACTTATCAACGGAAACATTGACTTTTTCATTTTCACGTTTGATGTTCAGAAGCGCAACGGTATATCGGGAAATTCCGGCAACACTGTCCGCTTCCAGTTCAAAACGACTCCCGCTTCCTTTGGAATCATAAAGACCAACGAGAATATGATAAACGCCGTCTTTAAGATTTTTCGGAACGGTCAAGATCTGTCCCACGCCTGTTTTTACAACTGTCGTATCACGATTTTTATCTTTGATTCCCCATTGACTTGTCGGAATGACAGGCCGTTCTCCTCCGGCATACCAGCCCATCTCTCTGAATCCATCCTTTTCGGAAAAGATATGAACGAAAACACTGGCATCGACAGGAAGGGAAGTCCCCGCTTTCCAATCGACATGAACTTCAAATTTTCCATTTCCCAAATCGATGAATTTATTCAGAACAGGTATGATCTGATAAGAAGAAGCCATTCGATAACCGCGCCCATTCAGATAGAAGGAATCCGGACGCTGCGACAATTCGACAATATTTGATGTATTATTCGGATCGCAGACGATTCCAGCGAGAAACTTTCCGTCTTTATCATATACAGACCAGCCGTATTCCGGGAGGATGTAATCACGAACTTTCCAGTTATCGGCGGATCGATTGGCGTAAACTTCGTATCCATTCGACCAGATCACTTTCTGACGATGAATTGTCGGCTTGCCGTCTTCCCCGTTTTCGAAACTGACCGATACGAGTTCCGACTCGGCAATGGCGCGCGCAACATGCTGCGCAAGATAATGCTTGCGAATACTGTCCGGATAGAAAGAAGTGCGGTCAGTCATCAGACAGAGTCCTCCGAGAATTTCAGAGCAAATGTAATCGTCGCTGCCTATTCCGTGATAGGTTCTGCCTCTCATCATCTGGTAGCGGCTGCTGTAACCTGCACCATGACGAATGAAATTGGTGTGATTGACAGCAGAGAACCAGGGCGTTCTTTCCCAATCTCCGCAGGGACAATACAATGCGTAACGATTGGATGTCGGCCGCAGTTCAAGCCATTGCGCATCCGCTCCGTCAAGCGATCCGATAAGAAAATCGTCGCCCGCTTCACTGGATGTAATGCCGGGACGAATTTTTCCGGATTTGTCTTTTTGAGAAAGATACGTGCTGATTGTATCAAATGCTTTTTTCCAGTTGGCGACGGTAACATGACGGGGAATATAAGATCCGTCCTGTCCATGCCCGACACGCACGCCGGCGGCGGAAAAGACATCGACGAAATACGCGTCCATTTCCGGCATATACCGATTGCAGATCTTCATATTGCGTTCAAGGAACGTTCCAAACAATTCCGGGCGCCATTTGTAACTTCGGGCAAGACGCGGATTGATCCAGGCTTTTTGCGGCTGTCCGAGCTGATTAAATGTAATATATTTGTAAGAAAAATCATCCGCATCAGGATAAAAATCGATGTAATTATCATGAATCCCGAAAGGGACTCCGTATTTCGCGCAGAGAAGGTTGAACTGGCGCAATTCTTCGACAGGACCGGATCCGGGACCGATCACGTGATTGGTATCGGAGTCGGGTTCCCAAATATCGGGGAGTTTAATATCGTACCCCCAGCGCTGTGTAACATGCTGAAGGAAGAGGGAATCGGTAACGCCGTATTCCAGAACTTTCTTCATTTTCGGCGTAAGGACAGCGGCGCTGCCGCCCCAGACATCGAAAACCATTCGTCCGATTTTTTGCGCGACGCCGGGCCCCGGTTTTCCGTACCAGGGACAGGTCTTTCGATACTCAATCGCCGCCTGAAACGCGCTGTCCGCAGGAAGAAGAGCGAGCGATGTTTTATCGGTAATTTCCAGTGAATAGATATTTTTATCCGGATCGATTTTAAGATTATCCGGAGCAAGCGAAGTTCCCATCAGCAGAGAAGGACCGTTCACGAAATCGAACCCGACGTGACTTGTTGAAAGTCCATGTCCGCCGCCGTAAATGATGACTTTCTTCGGCTGCTCGACAACGTAGCCGTGTCCGAAATAACAACGCGCCGCTTTTTTATCCGCCGCGCCGAGAGAGAGTCCTCCGATCTTCAAAGGATTTTCATCAGGAACGTCAATAATGAGCATTCCTTTATATGATCGGGCTCGCAGCGTTACTTTCGAAATCTGATCCTCATGGATGAGAGAATAACGGCAGGTTAAAACTTTGTCTTTCCATTCAATGACGGGATCTTCGGTAAATCGGGCATTGTCATCATTCAAAAAGAAATCGTCCACGGCGATATAAACACCGTCAAACGAGACCTTGGATTTTGAATCTCCCAGAGTAATTTTCGCATCAAGCAGACCGTTTTCTCCCGCTTCGATCACTGCTTTTCTTTTGCCGCTCAGATTGAAAACGTAATGACGGCGGCTGGTTTCGTCCTTTTTGAGTGCTCGGCCTTCAGACGTATTGATCAGAAGACCGCCGAGCAGACAGGAATCAAAATTGGTCTTATTTTTCGGACCGGGATTGCACTCGATGATAAAGGTGCATTCCAGTCCTTTCCAGTCGTCAAGCGGAACGGTATGAGAAGTCCAGGCACGTTCCAATGCGTCAAGGGTATCAAGCAGAACTCTTTCTCCATTTGCTTTTCTGATATAAAAACGAAACTGAACACCGTCACTTTTTTCAGCCGCTTCCAGATTTTGCGATTTGGCTCCGTAATAGGTAAAGGTCAGTCCATTTTTATCGGGAAGAACCACGGGATATTCAAAGAACATTTTTCCCCCTTTAGGACGATAAGGAGGATGCATTGAAAAAACGCGTTCTGATTTTCCTGAAACCGATTCAACCGTCAAGGTGCAAGATCCGCTGCAGTCGGGATCGCGGCCGGTAAAGTTCTCGCCCATTACGACAGGTTTTTTATCGTCGAACTGATAAAGAGCGGTATACGATTTTCCCAAAAGGGAAATACCGCCGTTGCGAACAATGGTTTTTTCCATTTTTTTCACGGGTGCAGAAAGATCCGTTTCAATCACACGGGCGGCATGAACGGTTTTTTTCTTTCCGTTTTCGTTAAAAGTCGCTTTGAGATGAAGCGGATAATGAACATTGCGATAAGTGCCTTCTCCGGCGAGAAACTTGAATATCCCTTTAATTTTACCTGAGGCGGGAACAGTAATCTCTTTGTGAATTTTCGCAGCTTGCTTGCCCGACTCATCAACAGGAAATATTGTATCGGTCGAATAAAACAGCAATTCGCACTTCACCGCGTTTTTTGAACTGTTGGAAACGGTGTATTCCAGTTCGTAAACTTTATTGCACTCGGTAATATAGGGCGCTTTTGCCCATTGAACGGTAATCGGCTCGACGGTATATTGAGAGATCGTGAACGGCAACGGTCCATTCTCATCAACAGCATGAACCGGCGGAAGCGAAAGCGCGCTCAAAATCAACAAGAGTGTCAACAGATATTTCATCATCTCTCCTTTAAAATAATGGAAAGGGTTTCCATAGAAATCGTTTTCAGACATATCAGAAAGAATTTCCATGGAAAACGCATTTTTCGAGAATCATACGGCCGGGCTTGAAATTATCGGGGTCGGCAATGCCGATCTGACTCAGTCGGGCAGGTTCGATCTGGAACAGAATGAAATCGGCCGGAGCTCCGATCTGAAGAAAATCGGAGGATCCATTGGAATAATCCGGCAAGTTCAATAAGCGTGCGGGATTTTTGCCCGCCATATCCATCAGAACCTTCAGGGAGAGATCCGTAATACCGCGCAGATTGGCGACGCCGCGGGATACCGGAAACCATGCGGCCGCAAGAAGATTCGGATCGCCCGCGAGTCCGATCCGTCCGTTCGGAAGGATCTCCAGATCGCAAAGCTGGGTCGTATACTTGCCGGGCGGAAAACCGGCCAGTGAACTTTGATCACTCACCAGGATAATGTTTTCCGGTCTTTTGGCCCAAACTATGATCTTTAAAAGCGTTGGAACGACATGAAATCCATCGGCGATGATCCCTGCCGCGAGCCGATCGTCGGCCATTTGCGCAAAGCAGTAATTGCCCGATTTCGCCAATAATGGACTCGTCGCATTGCTCAGATGAGTCGAAAGCCGTGCTCCCGCGCTGATCGCCTTTGCGATTTGATGCGGAGACGCGTTTGTATGTCCGATCGATACCAGAACACCGTCGAAACAGACCGCACGGATAAAATCTTCCGCGCCGTCGTATTCGGGTGAAAGAGTAAGGATTCGGAGAAGACCTTTTCCCGCATCGGCGAATTTGCGATAAAGGTCCAGATCATATTCGCGGCAGTACTTGAGAGGATGAGCGCCGCGCGGACCGTCTGTCCGGGAAATGAAAGGTCCTTCCAGATGAATTCCCGCGATCTGATCCGCATACTGAGGATATTTGATTCGGGCAGAAACAATTGTCTGAATGGCCCGAATCATGATCTCCGGATCGTTGGTCGTGATCGTGGGACAAAAACGAAAGACTCCTTCTGTGAGCAGCTTTTCGCAAAGAGATCGAACTTGTTCTTCCGAAAGATCCGGAGAGGAAAACTCAATTCCGATTCCTCCGTTGATCTGGATATCGAAGAAGCCGGGTGCGATCCAGGGGACCGGATCCGCGGATGGATTCGAATCGATGAAAGGAATCGGATTCAGCGTTTTCCATCCCGCGATCTTCCCGTTTTCGACCCGAACCTCAACGAGATCTGTTGTATCGTATCTCTTTGCTGTATACTTCATGATCAGATCTGTTCGTACCCTTCTTTATATTTCGGATGAACGAGTTCGGCAACGCCTTTGGTCTTGAGTTTGTCGAGGTTGGTAACCTTGATGTTGGCGGCGTCCCATTCGATCTTTTCGCCCTGAACACCCGGCTCGGAAGCGGTCCAGATCGCGAGGTTTCCAAGGAGAATTGTTTCCGTAAGAGGACCGGCGTGATTCGGGAAGTTGGACCAGCAGCGTTCCGGTTTGTTTTCCCAGATCGCGTTGAACCATTCGAACTTGTGTCGCGGATCGTTGCCCGCGTGTTTCTCATCGATCGGAGCAAGTTCGCACGGAACGTCTTTCAGAAGATCGATCGGTTTTCCGCCTTTCGCCTTGAACTGATGGTCGAGATGAGCGCCTTTTTCACCGACGATAAAACATCCGGCGTTTTCGCTGAATTTATCGAATCCGTACGCGGCCATTTGTTCGGCCATCGGATGCTGTTTGCTGTCGTACCACACAAATTTGATCGGACCATGTCCGTTTGCGGCGGGGAAAAGGAACTCGCAGACCGATTGCGCAGGGAAGCTGTTGAAATCATGTCCGCTGCTCGTCGCAACAACACTGATCGGATTACGCAGATCGCACCCTTTGAAAGGCATATTGACATTATGGCAAGCCATATCGCCCAGGGCACCGGTTCCGAAATCCCACCATCCGCGCCAGGAGAACGGATGATAGATTCCCGGCCAGTAATCGCGCTGCGGAGCAACGCCGAGCCAGAGATCCCAATTCAGGGTTTTGAGAGCGGTATCGATCTGTTTTTTCTTTTCGGCGATTTCATCATCGGCGATATCGGGATCATCCTTTTTGATCTTCGCGCTGAATTTCGCAAGAGAAAGGTCGCGGTTGGGACCTTGCGGCCAGATCGGGCGATTCGTCCAGACATGGACTTCCTTGATCTCGCCGAGAATTCCCGCCTTTAATTGCGCCGCGGTTTTACGAAGACCGTCGTCGGTCGATCCCTGATTTCCCATCTGGGTACAAAGACCGGTCTTTTTGGCAAGATCGCCAAGATAGCGCGCTTCGTAAATGGAGCGGGTCAGCGGTTTCTGCGTATAGCAATGCTTTCCGGCTTTAAGGGCCATTGCGGTTTGGACGGTGTGCATATGATCGGTAGTACTAACCGTACATGCATCGAACTTGTCGCCCATCGCGGAGAACATTTCGCGGAAGTCGGCGAAGGTTTTCGCGCCGGGGAAGTTCTTCTGCTGATTTTCGAGAATTCGGGAATCGGTATCGCAAAGCGCGACGACCTTGCCGTAGAAACCTGCCTGTTGAATATCTCCGGCTCCTTTGCCGCCGACACCGATCCCGGCAACAGCGACGCTTTGAAGAGCGGAAGCCCGGGCCGCTTTACGGCTGTTTCCGGCGCAAACGAGAAAGCCGGATCCCGCAACGGCCGATGTTTTGAGAAAATCACGTCTGGTTTTTTTGGACATTCTATACTCCTGAGAAAAAAGGATTAAGGAAGGCGTAAACGAAGGAAAGACACATTATCTAAAGAAATGTGATCAATGATCAAACACTGATCATTGATCACTAATCACTAAACGTTAAACACTAAGATCAGATCTGTTCGTATCCTTCTTTGTATTTCGGATGAACGAGTTCGGCGACGCCGGGGGTCTTGAGCTTGTCGAGGTTGGTAACCTTGAGATTGACAGCGTCCCATTCGATCTTTTCGCCTTTAACGCCGGCCTGCGGAGCGGCCCAAACGGCGAGATTGCCGAGGAGGATCGTTTCCGTAAGCGGACCAGCGTGATTCGGGAAGTTGGACCAGCAGAGTTCCGGTTTGTTTTCCCAGATCGCGGTAAACCATTCGAGCTGGTTTCGTGTGTCGAAGCTGCCGGATCGTTCGTCTTTCGGAGCGGCGCGGAATTCAACGCCTTCGATTTCCGGAATCGCTTTTCCGCCTTCGGCGAGAATATGATATTTCGCGGCATAATCATCGGGAGAGTAGACAACACCTTTTTCACCGATAATAATGGATCCGCTGTTGGTCATCTTGACACCGTTCTTGCCAATGCCGTACTTATCGAAGATCTCGGCGGGCGGAAGAACTTTGCTGTCGTACCAGGTGAACGGAATCGCGCCGCGCCAATCGTTGGCCGGGAACTCGAACCAGATCTTGGAAACAGCCGGGAAGCTGTTGAAATCATGTCCGGAAGATTCGGCGACAACGCTGGTCGGGAACTTCAAATCGCAAGCACCGTAAGGCATATTGACTGTATGGCAGGCCATATCGCCAAGGGATCCGGTTCCGAAATCCCACCATCCGCGCCAGGAAAACGGATGATAGATTCCCGGCCAGTAATCGCGCTGCGGAGCAACGCCGAGCCAGAGATCCCAATTCAGGGTTTTGAGAGCGGTATCGATCTGTTTTTTCTTTTCGGCGATTTCATCATCGGCGATATCGGGATCATCCTTTTTGATCTTCGCGCTGAATTTCGCAAGAGAAAGATCGCGGTTGGGACCTTGCGGCCAGACCGGTCGATTCGTCCAGACATGGACTTCCTTGATCTCGCCGATCACACCCTTCTTGACCTGAGCAACGACATTTCGCATGGTATCAAACGAGCTTCCCTGATTTCCCATCTGAGTGCAGACACCGGTTTTTTTGGCAAGTTCGCCAAGATATCGGGCTTCATAGATCGTTCGGGTCAGCGGTTTCTGCGTATAGCAATGCTTTTTGGCTTTCATCGCCATTGCGGTGATTACGGTGTGCATATGGTCCGGCGTACTGATCGTACAGGCGTCGAACTTGTCGCCCATCGCCGCGAACATTTCACGGAAATCGGTGAATTTTTTGGCGTCCGGGAAGCTGTTGCCTGCCCCGTTCAGGGTTTTGCTGTCCACATCGCAAAGAGCGACGATCTTACCGTAATAGGAAGCGTTCTTCAGATCGCCGGCCCCTTTGCCGCCGACTCCAACGCTGGCAACCGCGATGCTTTGAAGCGCGGAGGCCCGGGCAATTCTCGCCGTGCTGCCTGCAAGGGCCATAAAACCCGCGCCCGCAACGGTGGATGTTTTGATGAAATTACGACGTGATGTTCGTTTTACCATTATTTTGTACTCCTCAATAAAGTCTGTATTGATTATTCCATTGTTCGACAATGGATCCAACTCTCCGATATTAAATATACCAACAGAGAATTTTAACAGAGTCGAATCCCCATTTCCACCCCAGGGTTCGAATTTTTTATAAAATATTCTTTTTTTTTTGCAGAAACCGAAGTAAGAATGATTGGATTTTGTCTATTTTACCTATTTTGTCGTCAAAATCGATATAATCGGAAAATATATTAAATTTTGTTTAATGAGAAGAATCCTCAGAGTCGATAAGAAGATATACGGGAAAAGATGTTTTTTCGTTTTGTGTTTAGAAAATCAAAGTTTTGGAGGACGGAACGTTGGATAAGGTTAAGTTTTTCTACAGTAAATATGCGGTTTTGGCGATCTTTGCTGCGATATGCCTTACCTTGGGGGGACTCAACCTTTGCATTGGGGCCGAGCCGGGCTTTGCTTCGACTGGGAAAAACGCCCCTTCGCAAGCGCCATGGAGCCCCAGTGATCTCCCGGTCGGGGTTCCTCGTCCGGTGGAATACAAAAAGAAGACCGAATACGGAACGATCAAATCGGTTTCCGATGTCGCTGTAATGAAGAAGGGCGATCTTTATAATACCGGATCTTCCCTTCCGGCAAATACCGCTGAAGACGGAAACAGAAGAGTGATCTCACAGTATTCGAACGATACACTGGACGATATGATCGATAATCTTGATCAGCCGGTGAAAGTGCGTCGTCCGGTTTCCAAACGGGGATCCCAGGTCCGAATGAAGAATTCACCGGATTCTCTTTTACTCGATTCGAATTTTTCTCTCGATGAACTCGTTGAAGGATCCGATCCTCAGGAGGCCGTTCCGGAAGTCCCTGAAGAGATCCATTCTCCGAATCGATCGATGGGAGAAAAAGCGGTCGCTTCTCTCCGGACACCTGCCGCGCGGCCGAGAGAAATCGTCTCCGCCGATAAAGCGGAAAAAAAGGCAAACCGTTTTTACGATATCTCGCCGGAACATTTAAACGCTCCCAAAGCGATCCAGGCTCCTGTTCCGGAACAAAAAAGTGCTCCGGCAGCTGTCTCAATCCTGAATGAAAAGAAAAATACCATGGTCGAAGAGGGACTTCTCGTCGCCTTTCAATCGCCGGTGATCAATATTCGAACATTGGGTCCGAAAAAGATCATCGTCGGACAGGAATCCCTGTATCAGATCTGCGTTCTGAACAGCAGCAGTGTCGACGCGAAAAAACTGACGATCACCACCGACATTCCGGCTTCCGTCGAAATCGCGGGAATCCAGCCCTCTGTCGGAAATACTTCTCTCGTTCCTTCCGCGGATGGAATGAAACCGTGCAAAAGCAGCTGGCAGATCGATTTTCTGCCCGCCGGTAAAGAAGAAGTGCTCAATTTGAATCTTGTCCCGCGTCAGCGGAGCAATTTCGATCTTGTCTGCCGATACGATCTTGAAGAATCGTCCGCAAAAGCGGGGATCGAAGTTCAGGAAGCTGTTCTCGAACTGAAAATCGAAGGAAAAGACAATCTCGAATGGGGCGTCGAAGATCAATATCGCCTTAAACTTCGCAACAGCGGAAACGGCGACGCGGAAAACATCCGTTTGATCGTATCGACCGGAAATGATGAAAAGGCGACGCAAATCGTGGATCTTCTTCCGGCCGGCGAGGAAAAGACGATGGATCTTTCGGTTCGGACACTTTTGGACGGATCGATCACGATCGCGGCGGAAGCGTCGGCGGGACATGGCGTTTCCGTTCGGGCCCAAAAAGAAGTCAAGATCCTTCGCGGAAATCTTCAGGTCAACGTTGAGGCGCCTGAACTTCAATTCGTCAACAACACAACGGACTATTTTGTTCGTATCAGCAATACGGGAACGGCCGCGGTCAAGGGCGTCAAAATCTCCGCGATACTTCCGCCGGGCGTCAAATATCTCAGCAGTACCGGATCGGGCAAAGAGATCGCGGGACGAGGAGAAGTTCAGTGGGAAATTCCCTCTCTTGCACAGGAAGAACAGATCGTCTATCAGGTCAGCTGCCAAATGCTTCGACCCGGCGTCAGCAGAGTTGATATCGCCGCAAATGATACGACTGGACTTTCCGCGCTCGGAAGTGCTTCGGTCCAGGTGGAAGCGATTGCGGCATTGAACATGCGGATCAAAGCTCCGAACGGACCGGTTGCGGTCGGATCGCCTGTTTCTTATATGATCACAATTACAAATACAGGAACCAAGGCGGCTTCGAATGTCAACGCGGGCTTTCTGCTCGGCCGCGGGATGCGTCCTGTTGCTGTCGAAGGAAACAACGGCATTGTTTATCCGAACGATATGAAAGTTGTCTTCAACAAGATCCCGATCCTGAGTGCCGGTCAATCGGTATCCTGGAAGGTGGAAGCGGAAGCGATTATCGCCGGAAATCATAAAGTTCAGGCCGTTTTGGAAGCTCCGAGTGAAAACATCCAGTTGAATACGGAAGAGATGACATACTGCTATGAGCGAAAGATCGCCGCGAACCGGAACGGGAACAATTCCCAAATCGCGATGGGATCGATGAGCAAGCAGGAAGCGCCGCTGCCGTCCGCGATCGGGCAAAAACCGCAGCCGTCGATTCTTCCGGGTCCGGCTCCGCTGTCGACCGCGCCTCTTCCGGCTCCGGCCAAGATCCCCGCACCGGCAGTTCAACCGCAGAAGAAAGAACTCATGAATCCTTTATTGCCGATGAACGTTTCGTTCAATCCGGGTCCGGCTGCGGGAACGGATCCCTTGAAGATCGCGCCTGCGGAAGCGCTTCCTCTCGGAAAATAAGGGGCGGATTGTTTGCCGTAAAAGTTAAATAATGATCGGATCTTTGGGATCGTAAACTGATTTAATTCGGCCCGTTCAATGCGATGCTGTCCGTTTTTATCGAGCGGACAGCATCGCAGTCTGTTTTTTAGAGAATCATTTATTTTTGAAATGCCGCCTTGAGTTGTGCGGAATGATCTGTTTTTAACACTTATAATTATTTTTCGTTGGTTTTATGAAAACACCCAGACGGAAGGTCCAAAATCGAATCGCCCGAAGGATTGATTATTTTTCCTGATCTTCACAAAAACGCTTTGATTTCATACTGTTGGAACAACCAATAATCGTTCCCGTAGGTCGCTCTTTTCGTTGACTGTATTCCCCCTCCGGACGCAGATTATCGACAATTCCAAACATGTAAAATAAACAATGTCTGTTCCGGCGCTTTAATATGTATATACGTTTTGTGGTATATATTAATATGTTCGTTTGCGTTAATCCGATAAAGTTCCACCGCGGTTTTGGGAATTAACATCGCTCGGGGGCCAAGATGACCGCCCTCCGTATGCGACTTCGTCGCTGTTTTCCTGGTGTCATTGTTTTTCTCTTATTCCGTGCAGGTGAGACGCCTGCAATCTCGGTCTCCGCTTCCCCGGGTTAATGGGAGATTACGTTTTTTAGAGATTTCAACCCTATTGCAGAGCGGCGGCGCTGCCGCCGGATAAGTGGCCGAAAGACCAGCATCGAAGATGCGGCACCATGCATAACCCCATGCGCAAGCATGGGGTATAGACCTCATGATCCAAGAGCATCGGAGATGCGGCACAATAAGAAAGAGTAAAACAAAGATCTTTGAAAAGAGTTCGAATCACAGTTCTTTATAGATTTTATCCTTTCACAGAGCGGCGGCGCTGCCGCCGGGTGCCCGGGACGGGCACCGTCCCAGCGCTCGGGTTCCCGCCTTTTTCGGGAACGATGTTTTTTCTTATTCCCCGGTTTAATGGGAGATTACGTTTTTTATAGATTTTACCCTATTGCAGAGCGGCGACGCTGCCGCCGGATAAGCGGCCGAAAGACCAGCATCGAAGATGCGGCACAATAAATAAGAGTAAAACAAAGATCTTTGAAAAGAGTTCGAATCACAGTTCTTTATAGATTTTATCCTTTCACAGAGCGGCGGCGCTGCCGCCGGGTGCCCGGGACGGGCACCGTCCCAGCGCTCG